>CALQKL020000281.1 GCA_943331145.2 Chitinophaga pinensis | reverse complement strand
GCCATGTTGAAGCCTGCTTTCATAAAAGATGGAACCGTAACTGCCGGAAACAGCAGCGGTATTAATGATGGCGCTTCTGCTATGTTATTGGCAAACGAAACTGCTGTTAAAAAGTTCGGATTAACGCCAATTGCCATTGTGAAAAGTATGGCAGTGGCTGGGGTAGAGCCCGCTGTAATGGGTATTGGTCCGGTGCCCGCAACACAAAAAGTATTGAAGCGTGCAGGCATCTCCGTTACTGATCTTGATTTAATAGAACTCAATGAGGCATTTGCATCTCAAAGCATTGCTTGTATTCATGATTTAGGGTTGGATTTAGAAAAAGTAAATGTTAATGGTGGCGCTATTGCTTTGGGGCATCCGCTCGGTTGCAGTGGTGTAAGAATTTCAACCACTTTATTACATGAAATGAAAAAAAGAAACAGCAAATACGGATTGGCTACCATGTGCGTTGGCGTAGGACAAGGCTCTGCAATACTATTTGAAGGCGTTTAGTAAAAATTCAATAATTGTTTTTGGGTTATTCTGCTGAAATTTTGTTTTTCAAATAATCAGATAATCCATCTATGGCAATTGATTCTTGTATGCCAGTTTTTAAATGCTTTACCAAACAAATCTTTTCTTCAATTTCTTTGCTTCCAAGGATAACCACAAAGGAGATTTTTTTCTTGTCGGCGTATTTAAACTGCTTATCTAGTTTAACCGACTCATGAAATAATTCTGCAGAAATGCCATTTTTTCTAACATCTTGCATTATCGAGTACGCATGTAAAGATTCAGATTCGCCTAAGTTGAAGAAAATTACTTGAGTGCCCAATTGAGTATTGGAAGGAAATAAATTTAATTCTTCCAATACATCAAAAATTCGGTCAACACCAAAACTGATGCCTACTCCTGGGATGCCCGGAACGCCAAACAATTCTGTTAAATTATCATATCTACCGCCACCGCCGATGCTTCCCATTTGAACAGTTTCAGGTGCTTTTACTTCAAATATTGAACCCGTATAATAATTCAATCCACGTGCTAAAGTGAAATCGATTTCGATGTTCGCTGTGGTGGATTGTTGAGTTATCCATGTCAATTCCTCAATGCCTTTTTTTGCATTTTCATTATTCCCTAATAATTCTGTTATTGATAATAATTTCTCTGCATTGGTTCCATTTATTCCGAGATAAGTTTCAATGGATTTTATTTGTGTTTCATTTAATCCACGTTGTTCTAATTCAATTTTTACTTTGTCGATTCCAATCTTATCCAGTTTGTCTATAGCAATGGTGATGTCGGTTAATAAATGTTCGCCTCCACAAGATTCAGCCAATGCCAAAAGAATTTTTCGATTGTTTATTTTTAAGGTATAATCCTTTAAACCGAGTTTATTAAAAACATCGTGGTAAATATTGGTAAGGTCCAATTCATTCATTAATGCGTTGCTTCCAACAATATCTGCATCACATTGTGTGAACTCTCTGTAACGACCTTTTTGCGGTCTGTCTGCTCGCCACACGGGCTGAATTTGATAGCGTTTAAACGGGAACGTTAGTATGCCGTGATTCATGGCTATATATCTTGCAAATGGAATGGTTAAATCATATTTCAAAGCTCTTTCGGTAAGCAATGGACTGTTTTTTCCTTCTAATACTTTTTCAAAACCGGCTTTGGCTTTGTCGGTATTTTTTGGATCGTTGAGTCCGTTGTTCAGTATTTTGAAAATCAAACGGTCGCCTTCTTCACCGTATTTCCCCATTAATGTTTCGAGGTTTTCCATTGCAGGTGTTTCTAATGGTTGAAACCCATACAGCTCAAAAACATGTTTAATGGTATAAAGAATATAATTTCTTTTATGCACTATTTCTGCAGAAAAATCACGGGTTCCTTGCGGTAAACTTGGTTTTGACATGTAGCTAATTTGTTTTTGATGGGTTAGCATATTGATTGATAATGGCATCACAAGCTTTGTTGATAAGGTCATAAACTTCAACAAAATCTTTTTCGGTTCCATACCAAGGATCTGGAACATTTTGCAATTTTCCAGGATAAAGTGGCTCTAAAAATAATTGAACTTTTTCTTCACTATATTCCTCTTGAGCAATTCTTTGAATATCAAAGATTACATCGTTTGCCATGGCAAAAATCATATCGTATTCTAATAAATCTTTTTTTGAAAACTTTCTTGATCTTTGGCTGCTGATGTCAATTCCGTTTTGTGAACAAATTTTTGTACTCAAATGATGCGGATGTTCGCCATCGTGAAAACCATTTGTTCCGGCACTTTCAATCCTCCAATTCAAACCAGCTTTGGCTGCTTTTTCAATTAAAACGCCTTCTGCGATCGGACTTCTACAAATATTGCCTAAACAAACCATTAAAATATTCATTGGTTATTTTTATTGAAATTAAAAACTATGTATTATACCAAACCACATACATAGAGATATTATAACATTTTGTCAAAGATAATTACTCAATGTTTTATTATGGAAAAATTATGTGATAATCATCAGCGCTTCAGTTTTTTAAAATCTAATTTTTGCCACAAATGATAATTTCGTTGATATCGGTGTAATAGAAAAATAAACTTACTAAATTGCGGATAAAATAAAGCATTATGTCATCTGAAGAAAATAACGAATTATCAGTTCGAGAAAAAGGCATCATTAGAATGCGCAGTATTATGGATTGGGGAATGGGCATTATGTGGACGGCAATGGGAATTGGTTCAATTTTTATCAAGCATATCAATGTTGAAATTGCATCTAGATATGAGCCATCTACCATGTTGGTTTTCGGAATTGTTTGTACTATTTATGGCATTTTTAGAATTTATAGAGGAGTTAAAAAGAATTATTTGAAAGAGCGGGAGTAGGGAGAAGATGTTTTAGAGGTTGGGGACTTTCGTCTGCCGATGTTGGTGTTTTCACCAATCATCAAAGTGGAAATAATTGAATACTTGATACGGAACATGATTAAACTCCATTCACCTTTCGGGGGAAGGGTTGGGGATGG
>CALQKL020000280.1 GCA_943331145.2 Chitinophaga pinensis | reverse complement strand
GGAGTTGGAAATACCGGCGAAGGCAATACCCGATTGTGTTCATCTGTAATATTGGGCATTAACACGCCATCTTTGTTTACGTTTTGGGCGTAGTTATTGGCAAATAAAAAAGTTGGTAAGAATGAAGGCCCTTTTACAGATTTATGTGGCACATCTTTTAAAGAAGGATAAATTCTATCTGTAACATAGGTTTGACTGTTCCCTTCAATGAGCATACCCTTTAGAAAATAGGTAGAATCTCGATCAAGCATTTTTTCAAAATCCCCCAATTTCGCAAGTGTGGTTTTACCATTTGCGTCATTAACATATGCGCTGTTGTAAATCCCCCAATCACCATCACCCGAAACATGACAACCGATTCGACCAACGGCATAAGCAATCATTAATGCTGGTGCTGCTGCGTCCATCAAATGTTTTAGTTTGATGTGCTTTTGGTATGCATACGTTAAAATAGCAATGGTCGCTAAAATCAAACCGCCATAAAATGTAAGTCCGCTTTGTGAGAAAAGATGTTGAATTGGACTTTCCCAAAACTCATCCCAATGTTCTAAATTATCGAAAAGCTTTGCACCTAAAATTCCAAATATCAATCCCAATACAATTATGTCTCCTACTCTATCGTGTGGCCAAATCCTGATGCTTCGTTTTTCAGGAACTGCAAGTTTTTGTTTGTTTTTTTCTTGCCATTTTAAATAAATCAAAAGTGCAGATAAAGCCAAACCGGTTAATATATTTCCTTGACTAGAAAAAATATAATCTTGAGGCGTTATATCTGCTGATTTGCTTAAAAAAATCCCACCTACTTTATATCCAAAAATGAATCCAAGTAAACCATTGGTTAATAATTCAGATATGCCTGCGGGCTTGCCCACCTCAACCGTTTCTTCTTTTGGTAAAAGCAACCCAAGTTTTTCTTTTCGTTTTAGTTCTGATGTAAGTACCCATGCGGCTACTAAAAATGCAACCGCAACCATTAAACCAAACGTATTTAAAAAGCTTAAGCTATGCCATTCTACGCCAAACCAATCTTTAAAAACATAATACAAATTGGGATACATGCGATATTAAAGTTTTATGAATTGGAAAGATAACGATTAAATTAGTTGCAATGTGTTTCAAATGCACCCATTAGATTTTCCGCAATCATTTGTGCGCTTCTGCCTTCAATGTTATGTCTTTCAATAAAATGAACCAATTGTCCATTTTTAAACAAAGCAATTGCTGGTGAAGACGGTGGGTAAGGCATAAGGTGTTGTCTTACTTGATTTACCGCGGCAATATCAAAACCTGCAAAAGTGGTGGTGATATGTGTTGGTTTTTTTGCTGCATGCTGAACAGCCATCAATACGCCTGGTCTAGCCGTACCTGCACTACAACCGCATACTGAATTAATCATTACTAATGCCGTTCCTTCGGTAGACAATACTTTTTCTACATCGTCTGGACTTAATAATTCTTGAAAACCGTTTTCGGTTAACTCTTCTTTCATTGGTATTACAATCTCTGCTGGATACATATAAAAAGGTTTAAGGGTTTAATGTTTTAAGGTTGTTTGGTGTTTGGTGTTTATGGTTTGTTGTTTGGTGTTTGACTGTTTGTTTTTTGTTTCGTGCAAAGCTCGCAAAGGTGCAAAGGCAGCAAAGGGAAAGTACTTCCACCATTAAACCCTTATACTATTAAACCAGCGAAGCGAATTAAACTTTTTTTATTTGCTGTTTATTTTTGGAACTTACTGCTATCTAATACCCCAAAATCTTCAACATACTCTGTGCTGTCTGTTCTTTTGCGTACACCCAATCTACTAATTTGCCATTTTTATCGTGACCAATAATAATGTGTTTGGGAGACGGGATCATACAATGTTTTATACCTCCGTAACCACTGATTTGATCTTGATAAGCTCCAGTATGGAAAAATCCGACATACAACGGTTCGGGGTCGTCGCCTAATTTAGGCAGAAACACCTCATTGATATGCTCCTCCGAATCGTAATAATCATGGCTATCGCAAGTGATTCCACCCAAAACAACCCGGTGATATTCATTGTCCCATTTATTAATTGGTAACATCAAAAATTTCTCTCCAATTCCCCAAGTATCAGGTAAGGTAGTAATGAAAGACGAATCAATCATATACCAAGTTTCCCTGTCGTTCTGCATTTTTTGTCCGATTACACTATAAATATGTGCCATACTCTCTCCTACTGTGTAACTGCCAAATTCTGTGAAGATATTTGGCATCGGTACTTTATTTCTAGTACAAGCCACTTTGATATTACGTACAATTTCATTGATCATGAATTGATAATCGTATTCAAAACCAAGTGAGTGTTTGATAGGAAATCCGCCACCAATATTGATTGAATCCAATTCTGGACAAATCTTTTTCAATTGGCAATACAGATTGATGACTTTATTTAATTCACTCCAATAATAAATATCATCTTTTATGCCTTTATTCAAAAAGATGTGCAACATTTTCAATTGAAAACGATGTTCATTCCCTTCAATCTTGTCTACATAAAACTCCAAAATATCTTTTGCTCTAATGCCCAAACGTGAAGTGTAAAACGGAAAATTGGGTTCTTCTTCAGCTGCTACGCGAATACCTAAATTGAAAGGAACTTTTACAGATTTGATATATGCTTTTAGCTCTTCTTTATTGTCTAAAATAGGAACTACGTTTTTAAATCCGCTGTTAATTAACCCTGCGATACGCTGTGTATAAGGCTTTTGCTTATAACCATTGCAGATGATGAAAATATCTTTGTTGATTTTTTTCTTTTCGTGTAGTTTCTTAATGATATCAATATCATAAGCATAAGACGTTTCAAGATGGATATCATTTTTCAAAGCCTCTTCCACTACAAAAGAGAAATGCGAGCTTTTGGTACAATAACAATAATTGTATTTGCCTGTGTACTTATGTTTTTTAAAAGCTGCGGCAAACATATCTTTCGCCTTTTTGATTTGCATGCCAATTTTTGGAAGGTAGCTCAATTTGAGTGGCGTGCCATATTTATCAATCAAGGCTTTAAT
>CALQKL020000279.1 GCA_943331145.2 Chitinophaga pinensis | reverse complement strand
TTTTTTATTTTTTTTCAAGTTTATACTTTCGGGAGTCAATTAATGATTCCTATGGATAAACAACAAAAAAATCACTTAAAAGCTTACGGTGTTGCTTATTGGATTCTTGAAAATAACGCAACGATAGAGTGGCTTCTCAATTACAGAGGTGGTTCTTTTATGTTTGGACACTCTACCCGAATTGAAGAAGAATTAATTATTAGAGGAATTAGTTACGAAGTAATTACTGAAGGACAAGCAAATTCGATTCGAAGTCAAATAGCCAATCCTGATGTGAACCAAGAAATCATTCAACTGGAAAAAGTTCCCAAAATTGCGGTTTACACTCCTAAAGGAAAACAACCATGGGACGATGCTGTTACAATGGTGTTAGAATATGCTGAGATCCCCTACGATAAAATATATGACTCCGCTATTGTAATGGGAGTCCTTCCAAAATACGATTGGCTCCATCTACATCATGAAGATTTCACAGGACAATACGGTAAGTTTTACGCAAATTATAAAAATGCAAGCTGGTACAACCAACAAGTTGCAGATGCTGAAGCAGATGCTAAAATGTTAGGTTTTAAAAAAGTATCGAAATTAAAATTAGCCGTAGCAAATAACCTTAAAAACTTTGTTCTTGGAGGAGGTTTTTTATTTACGATGTGTAGCGGCACAGATAGCTTTGACATTGCCCTTTCTGCACATTCAACTGATATTTGTGAAGAAATGTTCGATGGAGATGGCGCTGACCCAAATTGCCAACAAAAACTGGACTATAACAACACATTTGCATTTCATAATTTTCAATTAGAACAAAACCCTTATGTGTATGAATATTCAAATATCGACGGAACACCTTTGCACAAAAATGAAAGTTTAGATAAATTCACTTTATTTGAATTTTCAGCAAAATGGGATGTTATTCCTACGATGTTGACACAATGCCATACTGATATTATCAATGACTTTATGGGGCAAACCACGGACTTTAAAAAAGATTTTATCAAATCTAACGTACTTATTCTTGGCGAAAACAAAGCACTTAGAACAGCGAAATACGTACACGGTGAAATGGGTCAAGGGACTTGGACTTTCTACGGCGGTCACGACCCTGAAGATTACCAACACATGGTACAAGATCCCCCTACCGATTTAAATCTGCACCCTAATTCCCCAGGCTATCGCCTGATTTTGAATAATATTTTATTCCCCGCTGCAAAGAAGAAAAAAAGGAAGACTTAATTTTTGATACATCTAATAGGAAAAGCCTTATTCTTATCCGCATCAGGACCTATAGTTGCTAATGATTTTGAATGATCCAATGATAAATATGACTTATAGATATATGTTAAATCTTTGTATCCATCAGAATTACTCCACCAATAACCATCATTATTACCTTCAACTGGAAAAGCAGTAAACAAAGAAGTATTAGTTCCTAAATTCCCTGAGGCCCAATGTTTATCTCCCATTTCTTTTAATTTATCTCCTGCAACTTCTTTACCACCTAAAAAGTTAATCAATTCATTCCAATCGTCATTATTAGGGATCCTCCAACCTTCTGGGCATGCATTCTTTTTTGATCCATTATCGATTACATAAAAATTATATAACAATCCCAAATATTTATTTTTCGGCATATTATCTAAATAACACCATGCTGGATCAGTATTTTTTCTCCACATACTATCTTTAACATAGTCTGTAAAATTACGTTCTATATTCTTGATTGGAGTTTTATCATTATACTTAGTAACTTTTAAATTTTCGGCAAACCATTGTTGCTTTCCAATAAAAACAGTTTTATACTTATTACCTTCAACATCAGTAACGTCATCACCAAATTTTCCAATTGCTGTACCCGAATAATTGAAATTAATGTCTTCACTATTAACATTATTTTCTGAATTAGTTGTGGAAGTCTCCTTTTTACAAGCTGTTAATGAAACTATTAACGAAATTGTAAGAAATAATTTTTTTTTCATCTAATGGCTTCAATAAATAAACTATCTAAAACATCCGCTTCAACCAACTCAGGAATCGTAACTTTTAATTTTGGTTCTTGTTCCATTGCTCGTTTGATAGCAAAAATAGCTCCTTCATTTCTCGCCCAACTTCTTCGTGAAATTCCATTGTTCACATCCCAATGCAACATTGATTTTAAACGTCTATCAGCATCTTCTGATCCATCTAACAACATTCCAAAACCTCCGTTAATCACTTCGCCCCATCCTACTCCACCACCATTGTGAATTGAAACCCAGGTTGCCCCACGGAAACTATCTCCAATTACATTATGGATTGCCATATCTGCTGTAAAACGAGATCCATCATAAATATTCGATGTTTCTCTATAGGGAGAATCTGTTCCTGAAACATCGTGATGATCTCGACCTAAAACCACAGCACCAATTTGACCAGCAGCTATCGCTTTGTTAAATGCTTCTGCAATTTTCATACGTCCTTGAGCATCTGCATATAAAATACGTGCTTGAGAACCTACTACTAATTTATTTTCTTGCGCTCCTTTAATCCATTGAATGTTATCCGCCATTTGTTGTTGAATTTCAGCAGGACTTGATTTCATTAATTCTTCTAAGACATGACATGCAATCGCATCCGTTTTTGCTAAATCTTCAGGTTTACCAGACGCACATACCCATCTGAAAGGACCAAAACCATAGTCAAAACACATAGGCCCCATAATATCTTGAACATAAGAAGGATATTTAAAATCAATCCCATTCTCTGCCATAATATCAGCACCAGCACGAGAAGCTTCTAATAAGAATGCATTTCCATAATCGAAGAAATACGTGCCTTTTGCTGTGTGTTTATTTACTGCAGCAGCATGTCTTATTAACGTTTCTTTTACTTTTTGTCTAAACAACTCAGGGTTTTCTGCCATCAATGTGTTTGATTCCTCAAAAGATAAACCTACTGGATAGTATCCTCCAGCCCATGGGTTATGCAACGAAGTTTGATCTGAACCTAAATCAATATGTATTCCTTCTGAATCAAATTTCTCCCATAACTCGACAATATTTCCTAAA
>CALQKL020000278.1 GCA_943331145.2 Chitinophaga pinensis | reverse complement strand
GTAAAAGTATCATCGAATTCAAATGTGAACTTAGGTGCGGATTTGAAAGCGGGTGCTTACATGCTAGAGGTAAGACAAGGTAAGGAAGTGAAGACGGTAAGGGTGATGAAGTTTTAGTAGATAAGGTTCAAAAGGTTCAATGGGTTCAATAAGTTCAAAAGGTTGAGCAGTTTACTTTTGATGAGGTTAATAGAAATGAAAAAAGATTTTTTAAACTTCCATAAATAATAAATATCCCGGTTGCGAAATGCAGCCGGGATATTTTATTGTGGCACCCTCGATCCCCCAAGGGGAAGTTGTCAAGCTCGTTTCAACATTTTAGATTTTCAATCTTACGATGTTTACCATAGCCCACGGTTTCAACCGTGGGAGAGGAAGATTTAAATAACCAATAAGGAATTAAAAATAATTAATAAGGAAGTGGAATTTGTTCCAACATTTTACAATTATAAATTATCCAAAATATCCTCAGCTCCTTTGATGATTGGTGAAAACACCAACATCGGCAGACCCGAAATTCCCAACCTCTTGAACTTATTGAACCCATTGAACCAAACCTCTCAAACCTCTCAAACCTCTCAAACCTCTGCTTACATTACCTCCCATAAAAAAAGCCTCAGCAAATAGCGGAGGCTTTTTAGTTGGGTTACCTGGATTCGAACCAAGACAGACAGAATCAAAATCTGTAGTGCTACCTTTACACAATAACCCAATCAATATTAAAATTGGAATGCAAAAATAAGGGTTTACTAAGATGTTCCAAAACTATTTTAAAAAAAAATTATTCTGCATCTTCTTGTTCCTTCAATGACTTTATTAAATCCAATGCCTCAGCTACCACATCACACATAATTGTAATTATAGAACCTGGTTTTGCTGTATTGTAAGCATGCATAATCGCTTCTTTTTCGTTATAAATGATTTCAATAGGAATTTCTTTTGTCTTTCCTTCATTTATGCCATCAACAAGTAAGGCAACCATTTCTTCTGCTGTTCTGCCCCTAAGATGTTTATCCTGACGAATGATTATTTCATCAAAGTATTTAGCAGATATTCTTCCAAGTTCTCTTATGTCATCATCTCTTCTATCTCCGGTTCCACTAATAATACCTACTTTAGGAGTTCCGTCTAACTTATTCATAAAGTCGCACAATAGAACTAACCCAGCAGGGTTATGTGCAAAGTCCACTAAAAATTTAAAGTTTTTAAATTGAAATAGATTCAATCTGCCAGGTGTTTGCGTTGGAGAAGGTAAAAATGTTTGTAATGCAAGTTTGATATCGTCAATTTTTATGTTTCTCCATAAATAAGAAGCCAAAACCGCTGGTAAGCAATTCATGATATTATGTGTTGCCTTTCCGCCATATGTAATCGGCACTTCTGCAACTTTTATAACGCGTACTTTCCAAGTGCCTTTCATTATGGTGATGTATCCATTTTCGTAAATTGAGGCATAGCCACCATTTTTGCAATGCTTAATTATTCTCGGATTATTTTCATCCATACTAAAGAAGGCTACATTACAATCTAAATCTTTATGCATGGCATAAACAAGATCATCTTCAGCATTAAGAATCGCATATCCAGTTTTTAAAACCGTTTTTGGGACAACCGCTTTTACTTTAGCCATTTGCTCCATTGTTGAAATCCCACGAAGTCCAATGTGATCAGCGCTGATATTGGTTACAATCGCTACATCACAATTTCTAAACGCCAATCCATTTTTTAAAATGCCACCTCTTGCACATTCTAAGACCGCAAAATCAACTGTTGGGTCTTTTAATACAAATTGAGCAGATATAGGACCTGTACAATCACCTTTTACCATCATTTGGTTTTGAATATATACACCATCACTTGTTGTGTATCCAACTTTGTATCCAGCCGTTTTTGCAATATGAGCAGTTAAACGAGTCGTAGTTGTTTTTCCATTTGTACCTGTTATGGCAACTATCGGAATGGTTCCAGGATGTCCTTTTGGAAAAAGCATTTCCACAACGGGCTCAGCTACATTTCTAGGCAGTCCCAAAGATGGATCAATATGCATTCTAAAGCCTGGTGCTGCATTTACTTCAAGAATGCACCCGCCGGTTTGTGTAACAGGATTTCTTAAATCTGTCGCCATAATATCTATACCGCAAATATCTAATCCAATAATTTTTGCAATTCGCTCGCACATGGCAATATTCGATGGATGAACTTCATCTGTAACGTCAGTACTTGTTCCTCCCGTAGATAAATTAGCTGTTGGTTTTAATAAGACCAATTCATCTTTTCCAGGAATGGTATCTAGCGTATATCCTTTATCATCCAACATTTTATGCGTAAACTGATCAATGGTAATTTGTGTTAGTACTTTCTCATGTCCATAACCTCTACGTGGATCTTTATTTGTTTCGTCAATAAGGTGTTGAATGGTGTTAATGCCATCACCAACAACGGAAGCTGGTGTTCGTAATGCAGCACAAATAAATTTATAATCTATAACCAAAACCCTAAAGTCAAAGCCGGTAATGTATTTCTCTACAATCACATTTCTACCATATACTTTTGCGGCCTCAAATGCAGACATGGCTTGTTGCCAATTCATAATATTGGTGGTATTCCCCTTGCCATGATTTCCATCAATCGGCTTTATTACTACTGGGTAACCGATATAGTCAATGGCCTTTCTCAACTCTTCTTCTGTTCTAACCACATCTCCTTTTGGAACAGGAATTTCTGCAGCGCCCAATAAGTTTTTTGTTTCACTTTTGTTTCCTGCAATATCAACGGCTATATTACTCGTTGTGCTTGCAATGGTAGCCCGAATTCTTTTTTGATTTACACCATATCCAAGTTGTACCAGCGATTGTTTATTCAATCGAATAAATGGAATTCCTCTTTTTGCGGCTTCATCAACGATGCAGCCTGTACTTGGACCTAATCTTGTACGCTCTCTAATCTCACGCAAAGTCATAATGTCAGCAGCAACATCGTATGATGTATTGTCAATTAATGCATGAGCAATAGCAACAGCAGCTTTAGCTGCAAAAACACCCGCTTCTTCTTC
>CALQKL020000277.1 GCA_943331145.2 Chitinophaga pinensis | reverse complement strand
CTTGTTGAAATGCCTCCGAAAAAATTAGCTAACTTCGTAAGTTGTTTATTTTCTTTAATTTCAGATTGTTGTATGATTTTTTGTGAAGGTTTCACTTCTTTTTTTGATGCGTTATTTTCAGTACAACCAAAAAAAGCAGTTGTAAAAATCAGTAAAAACAGATTAGATTTTTTTTTCATGAGTGAATCTTTTATCAAGATTATACTGAAAAAAAACAAAAAAGTTTCTTAAAAGTTAATTTTTGATGAATGTTTTATTTTTTGCAATTAAAAATTAAATTTCAACTATTGATTGAAGATTTATAATCCAGAGTTTTCGATATCTAGAAACATTTTTAGGGTTTCATTGTAAATATTTTTGGAGTATTTCATTTTTATATATCCGTCAACTAATGTTAAAGATTTTTTATTTTTTTTATTGATGTTAATTTTTACGTATTGGATATTATTCGCATATTTTTTTGAAATATAATAGGGAGGTAACATTTCAATAAATCCTGTGATAAAGCTTGGTCCTTTGATGGTAAATAACGATTGAATATTTCCTTTTAATTGAAATAGATTTTCTGTGGTTTTTGTCTGAAGTTTCAACGTGTTTTCTCCAAAATGTAGATGGTTTTCATTTAATTTATAGGAGTATTTTTCATCACCAATTTTAAAAAAATTAGTTAGAGTATCTATAGAAATGTTCGAAATAGGTTCAAAAATTTTTAAAAATCTTTTTTGAGATATTGAACTATCAAGAAGAAAGTGAGCATCAATTTTAGGGAGTATTGAAAAATCATCTTCTTCACCCTCTTTGATTTCTAGACCTTTGTAATTTATAGATAACCCTTTAATTAGAGGAGTGTGATTTAACTGTTGGTTAATTTTTTCTTGTAGATAATTTGAAATGAATTCGGGTAGACAATTGGCTGTAAGATGAAAACTAGTATTCGAATTAGTAAATGATAGTTCATCGCCCTTTTTAATTTTAGAATCTTTAATGCTCCCAATGATTGAAATACCATCTTTTTGATCCAATACTTTTAATTGATGTTTTGATGTTTTGTAATGGATACTTATTAACTCATTATTTTTTAATTTGTTAAAAAAAAGTTTGTTGTCATTTTTATATATGGTTGATGCTATTTGAGTAAATTTAGTTTTAGGTTCTGATTTGAGTGGAAATAAAATTAAGCCTACACCATCTTGAGAGAATGAATATACAGATTCAGTAAATTTTTGTTGATTAAATTGAGATGAATCATCAAGATCAAATAAAAAACTTATAACTGGGGTATTATTTATTACCGCTTTAAAAAAAACTATGTTGGTTAAAAAATTAATTCCAGTTTTTTTTGAAGGATTATTGTTGATTTGTTTTACAAATTCTGAGAATTGAATAAATAGACTATCGTTTGAAGATTCAAACAGTAGTTGATTTGCAATTTTTCTATTAATCAGTTGGTTATTGATCTCACCATAGTACTCATATTGCTTAGGGATGTACTTGTATAATTCTGTTTTTTGTTGTTTTAAAAGAATTGTTGAGATAAAAAAAATTAACCATATACCTATTAAAGTACATAAATTAAATACGATTGATTTTATTTTATTTGAACTTCGCATATGTAAAGATATATATTTGCAAAATATTAATAAACAGATGGGAAAAATTCTTTATTTATTTGCAAGACTATTTGGTTGGACTTTCGATCCGAAACCTATAAATTCAATTAAAAAAGCGGTGGTTGTTGTCGGTCCGCATACCTCTAATTGGGATTTTATTATCGGTAAAATTGCATTTATGCACTATGGAATTCAAGGTAAATTTTTAATTAAAAAGGAGCTGTTTTTCTTTCCATTCGGAATTTTATTAAAAAAAATGGGGGGTATACCTGTAAATAGAAGTAAAAATAATCGATTAACTGATCAGGCAGTTGATTTTTTTAATCAATCTGAAGAATTGTTTTTGGTATTTACGCCAGAAGGAACAAGAAGTTATAATTCTAATTGGAAAAAAGGATTTTACTACATTGCTCAAAAAGCAAACGTCCCGATTTATATTGCATATGTTGATTTCGCAAATAAAAAAGGAGGGTTTCATTCAATATTTGAGCCGACTGGAAACATTGAAGAAGATATTAAGTCTATCAAAAAAACTCTTAGTCAGTTTAAAGGGAAATTTCCTGAAAATGGGATTGATTTGAATTGATTAATAAGTGTTTTTTTGTGATTTAACCACGTTTACGTTTCTTAATAAAATTTTGCCCTTTAGTTTATTTTGTTGTTTTTTCGAAATTTCCTTTTTTTGGATTAAATCCATAAGGGCAATGTTTACAACCATTTTTACAACAATATCCTCTTTTTAGTAAGTATTTTTCGGTAAATACAATGTATCCTTCTTTGGAATAATAAAATTCATCCGTGCTTAATTTCTTATTTATTGAGAATCCATCCATTTCATTATCCATGCACTGTTTCTTTTTTACCGTAATTTTGAATTAATTCATTTTCAAAGGCTATCCATTCTTTCCATCTTAAATCAACTTTTTCTTTATTGCCATATTTTCGGGCAAAATTTAAGAATGTTGTATAATGACCTGCTTCACTTATCATTAATTCTCTGTAGAATTTACCTAATTCTTCGTCTTGGATATTTTCTGATAATACCTTAAAACGTTCACAACTTCTAGCTTCAATCATTGCAGAAAAAAGTAATCTGTCAACTAAAGCGTCGTTTCTGCTTCCATCTTTCTTCATAAAACGAAATAACTCGTTTACATAGTGATCTTTTCTTTCGCGTCCCAGAGTGTACCCTCGTTGTTTAATTATTTCGTGAACTTGTCCAAAATGCTCTAATTCTTCTTGACAAATTTTTGTCAATTCAGTTACTAATTCTGGATGTTCAGAGTTATATGCAATTAGAGTAATCGCATTAGTGGCTGCTTTTTGTTCACACCAAGCATGGTCTGTTAAAAGTTCTTCAATGTTTGTTGAAGCGATTTCAACCCATCTAGGATCGGTAGATAGTTTTAAATTAAACATGCTCAATATTTTCTTGCAAATTTATTCGATTTTGT
>CALQKL020000276.1 GCA_943331145.2 Chitinophaga pinensis | reverse complement strand
TAAAAAGTTATTCATGTTCATGGTGTTGTGATTTTGTAATTGCAAATATAAAAAAACAATTATTTTGATTGATTATTTTTAAGAAAATCATACAAACTTCTAATTTGTATGTTGGTCATATTTTCGATTTTATTCAATTCAATTATTTTGCTTTTATTGCCATCTAAATCGAAATAATTATCAGAGGCATTTAAAGGATTGTCGCCAATAGATAAGTACACAAACTTTGTATCCACATTTGAAGTGATGGATAAATGCTTTTTATCCATTTGGACGATTTTAATATTGGGTTTTAATAGTTTCCAATCTTTTGGAATGATTGTGTCTATTTGATTGTTGGCATTTTCTGCATATGCATTTTTTACCCCGTACCAACTTGCTTTGGGTGTTTTCGATGCATCCAAAATACTCCAACTTGTTACCGGCCAACAATCATTTAATTGCCACAATAAAGTACCCATATTTTTTGGGGATTTACTCCTGTGAATGGCAATTGCATTTCTTAAAATATATGCTTGCAAACATTGTGAGAGATACACGTAATCTTTCAATTTTATCGACTTTAATTGATTAGAATCAATAAAATATCTTGTCAAGTAATGGTTTAATTTTTTATATCCTTCGTTTGCTTTTTGATGCGATAAATTAGTTTTAGAATTTAAATGACGTTCATTTTCGGGGGTATAGTTTTTTATCGTATTGTAATTGGACATGGATTGCATGCCGTATTCACTTACAAATCGACCTGTTTTTTCTTTAAACACTTCCCAGTCCATTAATCCCCACCACAAGCCCCAGAAATGGCTATCGCCTTCGGTATAACTTTCTTTTCTTCCCCAGCCATGCATAGGTGATGTGGAAACATAAGGCCTTGTCCCATCAAATTCATTTGTCCAAGCTTCCAATGAATCTTTAAATAAGGTTTCGTATTCATGCCAAATTCTAGCTGAATCATCACCATGCAAATTATACTGATTTTGCCAGCCCCAGTTTTTCCAGGCTTCTTCTATTTCATTATTGCCACACCAAAGCACAATAGATGGATGATGACGCAATCGCTCAACTTGATATTTAACTTCTGATTTTACATTTTGTAAAAAAGCAGCATCTGCCGGATACATGCCACCAGCAAACATAAAATCTTGCCAAATATATATGCCTAAAGAATCGCAGAGATCGTAAAAATCATCCGATTCATAAATTCCGCCGCCCCAAACACGAAGCATATTCATATTGGCTTCTTTGGCTTTTATAAGCAATTCACGATAATCTTTTCGGGCAACCGCATCAGGGAAAATGCTTGCTGGAATCCAATTTGCTCCTTTCATGTAAACGGGAACACCATTTTTTTCAAAATAAAAACTTCTACCAATACTGTCTTTTTCCTGAATTAATTTGATGTCTAATTTTCGATTGGCATTTAAAATGTCTTTTTGGATTTGTTTTTTCTCTCTGTTGGAAACATCATCATAAGCGTCTATCCATACTTTTTTCCAAATACCTGCCCCAACAAAAACTGGCCCCCAATCCCAACCAAATTGAAATTGTGCTTTTCGTGCATAAACCCTGTTGTTATCGGGATATACATTTGGCAAATTGGCTTTTGCGATGTTGTCGGTGATTTTTTTCGAGGCATTAAATACAACTCGAATATTATTGGTTCCCAACTTTACAACAGGTTTTATATTGCACACCCATTGCACAAACATATTGTTGGTAGTCATTAATAATTCATCATTTAAATATACAAACGCGTAAGTATCTAAACCATCAAATACAAGGTCAATATTCTTTTTATTGAAAAGGGTTTTATCAATATTGAATTGACAATTATACTCCCAATTTGAAGTGTCTATCCATTGAAGTTTTTTTTCATTATCTCCATAAAATGGATTTTCAATTTGCTTTGTTTTAATCAAGTTGGGATGAACAGAACCGGGTACAATTGCAGGATGCCAAATGTCTGTGTTGGTTGATTTGAATTGCCAGTTTTTATTGAGATTAACCTCAATATTTTGAGCAAACAAAAAGCTAGAAAAGAATAGAGAAAGACAAAAAAAATATGTTTTGACTAGCATGATTTTAGTGCATTTAAAATAGAAGAAACTTCATCCGCATTTAGATTAACCGATGTCATTTTTTCATTCATATTAGGTTGGGAAAATTGCATTTTACTTTCTACGAAATTTCTAGCTGAGCTATGAAACTCAGTAGCACCTGTATATTGCGCAATTTCAACAATGTTTTTCGAATTGATTCCGCTGCCTGGCATGATGGTGATTCGATTATCTGCTTTTTCTATAAGTGCTTTTATATTATCCATTCCATCATAAGCATTAGGTTTTTGTCCGCTGGTTAATATGCGTTCGCAACCACAATCAACAATGTCTTCCAATGCCTCAAACATGTTTTTCGTTCTGTCGAATGCCCGATGAAATGTGACGCCCATCGGATAGGCGAGTTCAGTTAGTATTTTAGTTTTTTCTTTATCAACGCTTCCATCCGCATTCAACAATCCAATGACAACGCCATCGCAACCCAAATTTTTACACAACAATAAATCCGATTTTATGATTTCGAATGCTGCATCCGAATATAAAAAATCGCCACCTCTTGGTCTGATAATGGGGTATAATTCAATAGATAAAATTTTTCTGGCTGCTTTAATAAATCCATAAGAAGGCGTCGTTCCACCATCAGCTTGGTTGTCGCATAGTTCAATTCTCGAAACTCCATTGGCTTCTGCCAAAATGCAACTCTCTATATTAAATGCAATGACTTCTAATTTAAAATCCATAATACTTAAATCAAAAATTTTGAAGCGTGAATTTCGTTTTCATCATTGGATTTTACGCTAAACACAAATCCTTTTTGAATGGCATAAGCACCATATTCGCCTTTTTTATTTAATGCTAAAAATCCAACTTGTAAAGTAGCTGCTTTTTTTCGGTCTCTGTTTACGATGCGTTCGCAAGCTTTTTTACAAGCCATTTCAGGAGAATAACCATTGCGCATAAATTCAACCACCAAATGCGTTCCACAAATACGAATGACTTCTTCGCCAAC
>CALQKL020000275.1 GCA_943331145.2 Chitinophaga pinensis | reverse complement strand
TGCTGCCCAAAAACCATTTTTGATATAATTGTTTTCTAATGTTGAATGGTTTTGAATGGCATCAAATCCACAATGGTGATTGGTAAGAATTAATCCTTTGTCGGAAATGACTTCGGCTGTACAAAATCCGCCTAAACTTACAATGGCATCTTTCAAACTGCTTTTATTGATATCGTAAATGTCTTTGGCGCGAAGTTTCATACCCATTTTGCGCATTTCCTTTTCATTGAGGGTTTGCAACAATTGTGGCAGCCACATGCCTTCATCAGCCTTGGTTTGAACCGATAAAAATAAAATTGCGATAAATCCTAGAATAACTTTTTTCATTTTTAGAATATTTAATTCAAAAGTAAAAATTAAAAAATCAAAACGTATGACTTGAATTTTTTCACTTTTCACTTTTTATTTTTTTACTTAATCACTTTAATAACAATCTAGCCAATCGTTTTATTTCTGCAATCTCTGCATCAGTAAGCAATTGATTATTGGTGCTTTTAGCATATAAAAATAAGGCCATTTTATGTTGCGGAAATCTTTCCAAAATTTGTACAATCAAAGGCAAAACAGATTCTTTTTTTTCGGGTTCTGGAGCTTTCAAAGGAATTTCTGATTTGTATCGAGTTGGTTTCTTTTTAATGATTGCGTCTAATGTAGCCAACTTTGCACTAGAAATTATGCCAGATTTTTCGGCTTTTGAAAAAAGACCTTCCAATTGTTTTTTACTCAACCCACCACGATTGCAATATTGATCATGCAAACTATTGATAAACACTGAATCTGGTTTTTCAGCTTTCAATGCATCGAGTATGTTTAATATGATGTTTATTTCTGCCAAGTTTACAAACCTACATATTTTGTTTGAATTTATAATTATGTCGCCCCGCTGGGGCTTTGATTATACTGATTTTATACGTGTTTAATTTTGATGGACAATATGATGCTTTTATTTTAAGCATCAACCAAAAAATAAAGGCCCGATATTTCGAGCCTTTATTTTTTATTTTCAATTTGGTTATTTCACCAATAAATTAAATGTCAATCGCTTCGCCATATGCTGCAGCGGTTGCTTCTTTTAAACCTTCACTCATAGTTGGATGCGGATGAACTGCATTCAAAATCTCATGTGCAGTTGTTTCTAATTTGCGCGCTACAACAGCTTCTGCAATCATTTCTGTTACGTTGTTGCCAATCATATGGCAACCTAAGAATTCGCCATATTTAGCATCGTAAATTACTTTTACAAATCCTTCTGTTGTCCCACCTGCTACTGCTTTTCCGCTTGCTATGAATGGGAATTTACCTACTTTAATTTCGAAACCAGCTTCTTTAGCTGCTTTTTCAGTGTATCCTACAGACGCAATTTCTGGAGATGTATAGGTACAACCCGGAATGTTGTTGTAATCCATTGGCTCTGGTTTATGACCGCTTAAATGTTCTGCCGCATTGATACCTTCTTTTGCCGCTACGTGTGCCAAAGCTTGTCCTGGTGTGCAATCACCAATGGCATATAATCCAGCTACACTTGTTTGTTGATTTGCATCTACAATAATTTTTCCTTTGTCTGTTTTTACACCCAAAGATTCCAATCCAATATTTTCGATGTTTGCAACAACACCAACTGCACTTAACAAAATATCAGCTTCCAATACTACGTCGCCAGTTGCTGTTTTAATTGTTGCTTTTACACCAGCTCCAGAAGTATCCACTTTCGTTACTTCACTATTGGTCATGATGGTCATGCCTTGTTTTTTAAATTGCTTTTCCATTTCCTTGCTGATGTCTTCATCTTCTACAGGAACGATACGTGGCATGAATTCTACAATCGTTACTTGTGTACCCATGCTATTGTAGAAATAAGCAAACTCACTTCCAATGGCACCACTACCACAAATAATCATAGATTTTGGTTGTGTTGGCAACGACATGGCTTCTCTATATCCAATGATTTTCTTTCCGTCGATAGGCATAGTGGGCAATTGACGTGCTCTTCCGCCAGTTGCTAAAATGATATTTTTTGCTTCAAGAACTTGTTTGCTATTATCAGCAGCTACAACTTCCAATTTATTTGAAGCAATCAACTTTCCATTACCCATGATTACATCAATCTTATTTTTCTTCATCAAAAACTGGATGCCTTTGCTCATCTTGTCAGCCACACCGCGACTGCGTTTGATTACGTTTTCAAACTCGGCAATGGCTGAATCTATTTTGATGCCATAGTCAGCAGCATGCTTTGTATATTCAAATACTTGAGCACTTTTCAATAATGCTTTTGTAGGAATACAACCCCAGTTTAAGCAGATACCGCCCAAACTTTCTCTTTCTACAATAGCTACTTTTTTACCCAATTGACTAGCTCTGATTGCTGCAGGATATCCACCCGGACCACTGCCTAAAACGATTACGTCGTATGTCATAAGTTTTGATTTTTTATAATTGTATGCGAAAATAACTTGAAATAGGGTATTGACCAAAATCAAAATATTGGGAACGTTTACGAAACTCGATATTTGGCCCTTTTTTCCTTTAATTTTACGATTATGAATAAAATAATTGCAATAATCCTTTTCAGTTGTTGTTTTTCAAATATTGCTTCGGCACAAAAAATCCCCAAATGGAAAGTGACCGATTTCAAACAATATGCCGATACTGCGAATTCGGAATTGATTGTGATTAATTTATGGGCAACCTTTTGCAAACCATGTGTTGAAGAATTGCCCGATTTGATTCGGGTTTCTGAAAAATACAAAGGAAAATTGAAAATGATTTTTGTTAGTTTGGATGCAGAAAAAGATTATCCTCAAAAATTAAATCGTTTTATTAAAAAGCATCACTTTAAGTTTAATGCGGTTTGGCTTGATGAAACCAATGCCGATTATTTTTGTCCAGCTTTTGATTCTACCTGGAGTGGCTCTATTCCAGCTACTTTATTTATTTCTAAAAAAACAAATTCTAGATTGTTTATAGAATCGGAAATGAGCGCGGATGAATTTGAACAAAATATTCAATCATTTATATTAGACAAAAAGTAATCATTACGATTAATTCTTAAAATCAATAACCACAAACATATCATAAC
>CALQKL020000274.1 GCA_943331145.2 Chitinophaga pinensis | reverse complement strand
GACCCAGAATATATAGATAAATTAATTCGAAATGGTGTTTTTATTGTAAGCCTTTACGGAATATTTCTTTTTATTTTCAAACAAACTACTGGACATTATTTAGAAATCCCTTATTTTACGGTAAATGCATCAGATTTAGGTGAATTAGAAGATAAATACAATCAAAGAGGAGATATTTTTAAACTTATTTCAACTTACAATAATGGTAATATATTTGGGGTTTGCATGCTAATGTTTTTCCCAATGTTTTTCAGCTCTGAGAAATCAAAAATCAAGATTGGTATTGTCATTATTGCGTTAATATTAACCTTATCAAGAACGGTGTGGATTGGTTTAGCAATTTTTTTTATAATCAAAAACAGACAACAATTAGTTCAACTTGTTAAAGTATATCTTCTATTTGGAATAATTATGTTTTTCGTTAGTTCAATAGTGCTTTCAAAATATTTTCAATATGGTTCATTATTTAATTTTATCACGGATGCAAATTTAGGAGGAAGAATTGCACAGATAAGAAAATTAGATGAAATAACTTTGTTTGGTTATCATGTGTATTCGGAAATCAACGAAATAGTTTATCTGTCTATTTTAAGACAATTTGGTATCGTAGGATTATTGTTGTATTGTTTTTCTTTTTTTGTTCCGGCATTGATTTATTTTTCTACCAAAAACAATAGGAAAGTATATATGTATGGAGTAATACTATACTTAATTATTAGTATGAGTGATGGTTGTGTTTTGTATATTCCAACCTTAGTTTTCTTTTATTTTGTTAGTACTATCGCCTTGATGAACTACAAAAAGACCGCCGAATAACATTATATCACAAAAGGCATAAATATAAATCCCATATTGTCTTTGTAAAACATTTTCAGTAATAAAAGCTAAAGTAAAGAGAATTGTAATACTTAAATACCTGTAATCTTTGTTTTTTATACAAAGTTTTATTTTAAAATAAATAGTTAGAAAAAAAAGAATAACTAAAAATATACCACCTTTTAAAACAAAATCTAAATATTGACTATGACAATTAAAATTTAACTCACTAAGATTTGGGTGATAATAACGGTCATAGCAGTTGTTTAATTTGGATTGAATTTTATTTAAGTCGTACCCAAAAAGAAGTGATTTTGATGCGGTTTCACAAGAGCAATATGCAATAGTATAACGCTCACTTGTTAGAACACTTGTACTAAAAGCCGCATTAAAATTATCCAATATTCTTTTGCTAAAAAGAAGTATAATTGAAGAAAAAAGAACCAAGGCAATCAATGCAATCTTTTTATTATACTTTTCTTTAATTGTAAAAAGTCTAAGAATCATTACAATAAAAATCCCAATTATAACAATCCTTGAATTAAAAAGTAAAATACCAACAATTAAAATGACAAAAACAATCAAAAATTTAATTGTCCATTTTCTAAACAAAAGAAAGTCATAAAACAGAATCATTGCTACTCCAAACCACAAAGAAATATAGGTTCCATGAATTTTATAAAAATACTCCATTCTAAAACGTAAAACATACCAATCATAATTGTGATAAGGAATGTCTTTAATATAAAAACCAATAAAAAAAAGAGACAATAAACAACAAGAAAAAATGAATGTTAAAAAAATTTGCTCTTTATTTTTTATAAAAAAAGGGGATTTATATAATTCTATGCTAAAAAGGGGAACAATAAAGATAAAAAAACTATCGGCAATGTTTTTTGAACTCTTCTCCCCTAAATAGAAAAAGTTTAGAAAAGTTATAGCAATAAAGCTTCCATAAAAAGCAAAAAATTTTGGGTTGAAAAAACTTTTTCTTCTTATGTTGAGTGCCAATAATAAAACCGCTGAAGCAATCATTAAAATTGACATAATTGCTTCAAAAGAGTAGAGTAAAGAAGAAAAAGCCAATAAAAAAAGTATAACTGTTGTAATCTGGTCTAATTTGAAGAAGGGTTTCATTTTTAAAAAGTCTTGAACATATAGGTTTACAAAGATATCTTTAAAAATCTAAAAACCTGTCTGATGTGTATTTTTAATATTATTCATTATATTTGCATTAAAGTTATTTAGCATGAAAAAACAGTATTTACTCCCTTTTATCTTCCTTTTCTTTGCATGCCAAGAGCCTATGAAAAGTCCAGAGGACACCATTGATAGATACCAAATGTCAGTTATAGATAAAGGACCAAATTTAAGGCCAGATATTTTTGTGATTGATAAGGTTTCAGGAAAGACCTATGTTCGAGATGGAAACTCAAGTATTTGGATTGAAATAGGAAGCCCCAAGCAAGCAATAATGCAAAAATACTAAATCAATAATTTTTAAACACTTTCCAAATTAAACATCTATTATCAAAGTTTAAAGAATACAAGAACATTTTTGCAAGCCTTGGTATTAATGCTTCAATTGCACTATTCCCTATAATTTTAATACCCCATTATATACAATTTATAGGCATACAAAAATTTGGTGTATTAGCAGTTTCTTTTGCAGTAATTAATTACTTAGGATCTGTTGTGGATTATGGTTGGTATTGGCTTGGACCTTTAAACATTTTAAAATCAAATAAAGACAAAAATAAAGTATCTTTTTACATCTCAACGGTAATCTTTGCAAAATTTTTCTTGAGCATTTTACTTTTTTTTCTTTTAATTATTGTTTATTTCTTTTGGCATAAGTCAATCAACTATGAATCTACATTTTTGCTTTCATTTTTGATGTATTTTGTTGGCAGGTCTCATAATGCTCAATGGATTTTCATGGGATTGGAAAAACTAATAGATTATTTTTTTATCAATTTAACCATAAAAATCATAACTATTTTCATTGTTTTCAATGTAATAAAAAAAAGTGAAGATTATATATATATAAATTTTATTCTAGGGTTTTCGGAATTGGCAATATCATTAGTATCGTATAGTTTTGTTTTCTTTTTGTACAAATACAAATTTTTATTTATTTCATTTAATTCAATCTTGTTAGAGTTAAAAGACGGATACAAAACATTTCTAACGAATTTAGCTTTTACAGCATTGATAAATTCAAATGTGATAATTTTATCTTTTTTTATAAAGGACAAAGCATTAATTGGGGTTTATAGTTTGGTGGAAAAGATAATTAATCTAG
>CALQKL020000273.1 GCA_943331145.2 Chitinophaga pinensis | reverse complement strand
AGGTTTTAGAGGTTTGTGAGGTTTGTGAGGTTTGTGAGGTTTGTAGGGGTTCAAAAGGTTCAATAAGTTCAATAAGTTCAAAAGGTTTTTTGAATTTGAAATAGTTTTTTAAAAGTTAACCCACTGTTTAAACGGTGGGTTAACTTTTTTAGAAAGGTTTTTGAGGTTTAAATCGCTGCGTTGGTTTAAGGGTTTAAGGGTTAAGGTTAAAAGCATATTCCATTATTACGCTTTTTTGTTTTATAAAAAAACTTCGTGCCTTTGTGTCTTCGCGTCTTCGTGTTTCAAAAAATTTCGCGCACGCGAAACCCTTCACCCCACCATCAACAAATCCACAACCACCAAAGCAGTTACCGCCTCAAGCACTGGTGGCACGCGTAAGGCAATGCATAAATCATGACGGCCTTTAATGGCAAATGCTTCAATTTGATTGGTTACAATGTTGTAAGACTCTTGCAATTTTGGTGTTGAAGAAGTAGGTTTTACAACTACCCTAAATTCGATATCATTACCGTTAGACAATCCACCGGAGATGCCACCAGCATGATTACTTGATGTTTCGCCAGATTCATTTATTATGGAATCATTATGTTCGCTGCCTTTCATTTTAGCTGCCGAAAATCCCGAACCAAATTCAATGCCTTTTATGGCTGGAATAGAAAATACAGCATGACTAATCAAAGATTCAATCGAATCAAAAAATGGAGATCCTTTTCCGATGGGTAAATTTTTAACCTTACATCCAATAATTCCTCCAATGCTATCTTGATTTTTAATAGCCGTTTCAATAGCTTTTTCAATGTCTGCTTCCCCACCTACTTCTAAAATATCTGCAGTGATTTGAATGTGTGAATGAATATTTATTTTTTCAATCATTTTTTTTGCAACCACCCCTGCGGCTACTAAGCATACCGTTAGTCTTCCACTAAAATGTCCACCGCCTCTATAATCCTCAAAACCATTAAACTTTTTTGTAGCTACAAAATCAGCATGCCCAGGCCTTGGAATAGAACGTATTGCATCATAATCTTTTGATTGTGTATTGTTATTTTCAAAAGCTATGGTTAATGGTGCGCCAGTTGTAAAACCTTTAAACACACCCGATAAAAAAATGGGCTTATCGGTTTCTGTACGTGAAGTTGTTCCTGATAAAACCCCACCCCTTCTTCTTAATAAATCAGATTCAAAATCAGATTCTGAAATGGATATACCGGGCAAACAACCATCAATTGTAATTCCCACCATCGGACCGTGTGATTCACCGAAAATATTAACCCTGAAATTTCTGCCAAAACTATTCATGAAAAATTATTTAATTAAAGATAATGAACAACCCAACAATTTTAGTTTATCATAAAACTCGGGAAATGATTTATAAACAGCATCTGCGTCTGTAATATTCATTTCTCCATGGGCCGATATTGCTGCAATAGAAATCGCCATTGCAATTCGATGATCATGATGGGAAGAAACCTCAACGCCATTTAAAGATGTATCCCCTTTTACAATCATATTATCATCTTCAATGTCAATGATGCCGCCCATTTGTGTAAAAACCGTTTGTAACGTAAATGCGCGATTGCTTTCTTTGTTGATTAATCGCATAACGCCTTTAATAGAAGAATTTCCCCTACAATGTAACGCAAGCACAACAAGTGCTGGAAATAAATCTGGACAATCTGTTGCGTCGAAATCAAAAGCTTTTAATGGATTATTGTTCTTTGAAATTTTAATCGTTTGATTTGAAACATTATAATTTACACCAGCTAAATTCATAACTTCTAAAATCTTTCTATCGGCTTGTTTAGAATTGATGTTTAATCCTGAAATATTAATATCTCCATGAATTGCCCCAGCTACAAAAAAGAACGCTGCTGAGCTCCAATCGCCTTCAATAGAAATTTCAATATTTTTCTCTAGATGTTTTTTGGGGTTAATGTGAAAATGCTGATACGCTTCATGTGTAATATCGTACCCGAAAAACCGCATCATGTCGAGGGTTAAATCGATGTAAGGTTTGCTTACCAAATTTTCAACATCAATGGTTACAGGTTCTTCTGCTGAACTGCCCAAAGCCATCAACAATCCTGTAAGGTATTGCGAACTTTTACTGCCATCAATCGAAAAATATTTAGGCAATAACGGCCCCTTTATTTTAAAAGGCAAACGTCCATCATTAGACGAAACTTGAACATTTAAATTTTTGAAAATTTCGATTAAGGTTTGCATGTCTCTTGTTAACAAAGAGCCTTCGCCTGTAATGACAAATTCTTTTGAGGCAACAGTAGCAACGATAGAAAAAAGTCGGAACGAAAGTCCACTTTCTCCACAAAAAATAGTTGAATTTGGATTTACTTTTCCATTGCTGATAATTACAATAGATTGGTTACTTTTTTGTACTGAAGCTCCCAAAGTTTCAATTATAGAAAGTGCAGCAAAATCATCATTGCTATAGCCAGGATTTAAAATAGTAGTGATGCCACAATTAAGCAAACCAAGCGCACATGCCCTCTGCATCATGCTTTTACTGGGCGGGGCTAAAAAATCACCCTTAATTTCTGAAGGAATAATTTTTACCCGCATAACATGATTTCATTTATATAATTTTCCAAATCATTCAACAAAATCGGCTTTGCTTCTGCTGATCCAATTTCGTTCAACAACACAAAATGCATCTCGTTTCCTATGCGTTTTTTATCTGCAAAAAGCAATTTTATAATTTTATCATTATCAATTTCAAAACTTGTAGGCAGTTGATACTGTTCAAGCAATTGAATCATTTGTTGGGTTGAATGGGCATTAAATCCTGTGATTTTTTCCGATAATTTAGCCGCAAATACCATCCCAATGCTCACCGCTTTTCCATGCGAAATATTATACACGTTTTCAATGGCATGACCGAGCGTATGTCCAAAATTCAATAATTTCCGGTCTTTTTTTTCAAACACATCTTCTACCACAACATTCATTTTAAGATGAACATTCTCTTCAATCATAACAGACAATAAATTAAAATTGGTTTGATAATCGGTAAGATTATGTTTACACAGATTTTCAAACATCGATGCATCTTTAATACAAGCGTGTTTAATAATTTCTGCAAAGCCATTTTCCCATTCTGACGTAGGT
>CALQKL020000272.1 GCA_943331145.2 Chitinophaga pinensis | reverse complement strand
CCAACGCTACAGCGATGGCTTGAGCTTCAAATCCGCCAATGACGATGGGTAATCTTCTTAATCCATTTATCTCTCCCAATACGACAGCATAAGAATGTGTTTGGGTGATGCTATGTGATAAAGCCACTATTTCAAGTTCTATCTTTTTCATTAACGAGGGAATTTTGTTACGAATAAAAAAATATTCAATCTTTCAATAAACATTGAATGATTGTAAAATAAGATAAAAATTAATTATTTATACTGATTCTTTTAATTTTTTTATTGCATCTATCATTTTAGGTACTACCTCAAAAGCATCACCCACAATTCCATAATCAGCTGCTTTAAAAAATGGAGCTTCTGGATCTTTATTGATAACAACTATGGTTTTACTTCTGTTTACACCAGCCAAATGCTGAATTGCTCCTGAAATTCCTATAGCAATGTATAAATTTGGCGCAATGGCAAGACCAGTTTGTCCAACGTGCTCATGATGTGGACGCCAGTGAATATCAGAAACTGGGCGACTACAAGCTGTAGCTGCACCAAGTAATTTTGCTAAATCGGTTACAATTCCCCAATTTTCAGGGCCTTTTAAACCACGTCCACCACTAACCACAATATCAGCTTCGCTTAATGGCACATCTCCTATAATTTTATTTACAGATTGAACTGCTACTTTACCAGCAGGAATGCTAAGGTTCAAATCAATTATTTCTGCAACCCCTTCTGTTTTCACTACCGAAAATGAATTTGGATTTAATGCGATAATCTTATTGGCGCTATTTATTGCAATGTGGGCAAATGCTTTACCACTGAAAACCGATTTTTTAACTACAAATCCATTAGAAGTATCCGGTAAAGCAACAGCTCCCGAAACCAAACCAGCTTTCAATCTTACACTTAAACGCGGTGCGATAGATTTTCCAGTGGTGGTGTTTGAAAATACAAATATATCGGCACCAATGGTTTCATTGGCATCAGCAATCAATTTGGTAAAAACCTGTGCATCAAAATGATGTAAACTTTCGTTTGAAAGATTGTACACTTTTGAAATTCCGTAATTTCCCAATGATAAAAGCTCATCAGATTTACCTAATACAATGGCATTTGCAGATGCACCCAATTGTTGCGCAATTGCAGCACCATAGCTTGCTGCTTCATATGAAGCTTTCTTTATTTTGCCTTCGGCGATATCTATAAAAATTAAAACACTCATGATTGAAAATTAAAAAGTAAAAATTAAAAAAATAAAAGTCAAATTAGATGGCTTTTGCTTCTTCGTTTAATAAACGTACCAATTCTTCTGGATGATCGGCTGAAATCAATTTAACACCTGCTTTTGCTGGAGGTAAATCAAAACTTACAACAGAAGTTAAGGCAGATATTTCAACAGGTTCAACCACTTTTAAAGGTTTCGTTCTAGATCCCATGATCCCTTTCATATTGGGAATACGTTGTTCGGCCATACCTTTTTGACAACTCACAACAAGTGGAAAAGGAGCTGAATCAATTTCTTCTCCTCCTTCAATTTCTCTAACTACTACTGCATTGCCATTAACAATATCAAATTTTACTGCGTGAGAAATAAAAGGAATATCTAAACATTCGGCAATCATTCCGCCAATTGAAGATCCGTTATAATCGATGGTTTCTTTTCCGGTGAAAATCAAATCGTAATTGCCTTCTTTAGCAATTTGGGCAATTTGACTTGCAACAAAGTAACTATCTGCAACATCTGAATTTACACGAATGGCTTCTTCGCCACCAAGCGCAAGTGCTTTACGAATGATGGGTTCGCTTTCAACACCACCAACATTTATCAAATGCAATATTGTTGAAGGATCTGCTTCTTTAATTTCAATTGCCCTAACCAATGCATACCATTCATCATAAGGATTGATGATCCACTGAACACCATCGGTAGAAAATTTTGAGTTATTGTCGGTGAAAGCTATTTTTGACGTAGTGTCGGGTGTTTTACTAATGCAAATCAATATCTTCATAAATCGAAAATTGTTTTTATAGATTGATTTTTGAACTATTTCAGTTTCTAATTTGATTGCAAATATAATTCCATTGGGTTGTTTAAAAAACATTGTTATGAATAGGATAGAAAAAATATTGGAAATGCTTAACACAAATGGGAAAGACAGCTTTTTACAACATGCCCTTGCATTGGAATATATCAAAATTGGCGATGACCAATTGGCATTGGAACAGTTTGTGTCATTATTAAACGACAATCCCAAATACGTAGGGTCGTACTACCATTTAGGTAAATTATATGAGCGAATTGGAGAAAATGAAAAGGCCATTTCAATATATGAAAATGGCATGGTAGAAGCAAAAAATGCCAAAGACAATCATAGTTATAATGAGTTGATGATGGCGAAGGAGGATTTGGAGTAGATATTGTTTGTTGTTTGGCGTTTGTTGTTTGGCGTTAAAATTCTCGAATTGAAACGCAATCAAATCCGGTATGTAACATCCAGTAACTAATATCGAGTATCTCAACCAAAGTTGGCAAATAAGACAATGAAGTTGATTTTTGAAAGATGCTACTAAACTCTTGAACGTTTTGAACCTTTCTAACATCTTAAACCTCAAAAACCTCCTTAACCTTTCAAACCTCTTCTATACAGCTGCACCGTATTTTCCAATCCCAAATAAATTGCATCACAAATCAAAGCATGACCAATTGATACCTCCAATAAACTTGGAATGTTTTGGGCGAAATAACTTAAGTTTTTCAAATCCAAATCATGGCCAGCATTTATACCCAAACCTAATTCGTTTGCTTTATTTGCAGCTTTAATAAATGGCTCGATTGCGGATTGTTTATTTCCAGAAGCGAAACCAACAGCATAGCTTTCTGTGTAAAGCTCTATCCGATCTGTTCCTGTTTCTTTTGCGGCTTCAACCATTTCTACAATTGGATCTACAAAAATAGATACCCGTATTCCTGCATTTTTAAACACAGAAATGATACCTTTTAAATATTGCTGATGTTCGATGGTGTTCCATCCTTGATTGCTGGTTAGCTGATTGGTAAAATCAGGCACAAGCGTTACTTGTGTTGGTTTGTTATTTAATACCAAATCCACAAATTTATCTTCAGTGGGATTTCCTTCAATATTAAATTCTGTAGTGATTATTTTCTTTAGCGCAT
>CALQKL020000271.1 GCA_943331145.2 Chitinophaga pinensis | reverse complement strand
CATAGCGATCACTGTCCTATTTATGTAGAATTAAAACATTAAACTTAATTACCCATGTTTATTTACAATGTTACCATAAAAGTAAAAGCACAAATTCATCAAGAATGGTTGACTTGGCTTCAAGAAGTTCATATCCCCGAAGTATTGGAAACGGGTTGCTTTTATGATGCTACTATTTTGCAGCTTTTAGAAGTGGATGATACCGAAGGGCCAACTTTTGCTGTTCAATATAATGCTGAAAGTAAAGCAGCGTATAACCAATATATGGAAAAATATGCAGCCGAACTTCGTCAGAAGTCCTACGACAAATGGGGGGATGCATTCATTGCATTTCGTTCTTTTATGAAAATTGTAAAATAATTTTCCACCTTTAATAAACATTTTATTTGCAAATAAATATTTTATTAACAAGCCTCAAGCAAGGTCTATTAAGGGTATAAGCAAAATTATTGCCCTGAAACTCAACAAAATCAAGGGTTTTGTAAAAATAAACTAAAATAAACATTTTTTTGTTATTCCAACTTATAAATTGAATGCCTTTCTATTGTTGGCTTTTAAAGAAATTGTAGAAAAAAATAATTTTGTTCGATGTAAAAACCTTTTATATTTGTTCTTCTTAAAACTTCAAACAAACAATTATGAACAAAGCAGAATTAATCGCAAAAATTGCTGATGACGCTGGCATCACAAAAACTCAGGCAAATGCAAGTCTTGACTCATTTGTAGCTGCAGTAACAAAAACTTTAAAAAGTGGAAACAAAGTAACCTTAGTTGGTTTCGGAACTTTCTCTGTTACAAAAAGAGCTGCTCGTAACGGACGTAACCCACAAACTGGTGCTGTGATTAAAATCAAAGCAAAAAAAGTTGCTAAGTTTAAAGCAGGAAAAACTTTATCTGCTAAAATCTAATTGAAAACTTTCTTAAGCAAGACGCTTCTGCGTCTTGCTTTTTTATGCAAATTCATTCACTTAAACATACATTAAACATGGGACGCGGAGACATCAAAACAAAAAAAGGAAAGACATTTGCGGGAAGTTTTGGTAAAACTAGACCTGCAAAATCTGCAGCAACTGTAAAAGCATTAGCAGCTAAAAAAGCAGCTGAAAAGAAAGCATAGTTTTTTATTATTATTAAATTGATAAGTTGATTGGAAGCCGTCAGCTTATCAATTACTATGGCGCCAATCGGTTTGTTTTCCATTCATTATCGCTATCCTTACCATACACAATTCTATCGTGCAAACGGCTTGATCTTCCCTGCCAAAATTCAATAACCTCAGGCTTTACCATATATCCTCCCCAATGCGGTGGTCGATTGATTTCCTTTTTTTCAAATTCAATTTGATAATGTTGAAAGTTCGTTTCCAATATTTCTCTTGAAGAGATTACTGTGCTTTGTGGTGATGCCCATGCGCCAATCCTGCTCATTTCTGGCCTTGAATTAAAATAGGCATCACTTACACCTTCCGACACTTTTTCTACCGTTCCTTCAATCCTTACTTGCCTTTCCAGCTCTTTCCAAAAGAACACCAACGCTACATTTTTATTAATCAACATGTCAAGGCCTTTTTTACTGTTGTAATTGGTAAAAAAAACGAAACCATTTTCATCAAACTCTTTTAAAAGTACAATTCTTGCAGAGGGTTTATGATTGGCATCAACCGTGGCCAATGTCATTGCATTTACTTCATCAATTTGACTTTCAATAGCTTGATTCCACCATGTTGAAAATTGATCAATTGGATTTTTTTCTATGTCGCTTTCTAATAAAGATTGCAACTGATAGTCTTTTCTAATATCGGCAATTGAACTCATGGTTTTAAATATTAATTTTTAAATAGTACTTTCTTTATCATTGTTCTAATGTAATGCCATCTTGTGATTCATCATTTTTATCAAATTGAATTGGTTGCCGATTTCTTAATTCTTCAAGCTCTACTTTTAAAAATTGATTGTCAAGATTTGCCATTTCTAATGCACTTTCCAACTCCGTATTTTTCTTTTGTAAATCTGAAATTTCGTGATACAACTCAACTGCTTCTTTTAGTTCCCGCATTTGTTTATTGATTTCAATTTCATTGCTTTCCAATTTTTTTTGCAATTGATAAAACGCTGATTCGCCCTCAATAGATTGAAGCATTTCGTCTTCCATCGAAGCTTCTCTTTTTAAAAAACCAATTTCTTTTTGTTGATGATTTCCAATGATGTTTTGTAAGTGTTCAAAGGCAATCAATTGATTGTCTATTTTACTTTGAAGTTCGGCAAGCTTGATTACACTTGCTTTCATTTCCAGCAACTCTTCTTCTCTAAGCTGAATCATATACTTCAAATCCTGCAGTTGAAGTGCATAGGAATTATCCTCGGAGATTAAATCATTATTTTCAGCATCAGACATAATCAATGTATTATACTATAAATTTAATGCTTTTGAAGGATCCCAAAATTTGTTTTTAAAATCAACTACGGTATCATCTTTCACTTCTAATCCATCTTTTTCCAATAGTTGTTGCATCCGCTCAGGAGTGTCAAAATGATGTTTACCCGTAAGCATTCCATTTCTGTTTACAACCCTTTGTGCTGGAATATTTAATGGAGATTGATGTGCGGCATTCATCGCCCAGCCTACCATTCTAGCGCTCATTTTGGTGCCAAGATAGTTGGCAATTGCACCATAAGAAGTAACCCTTCCTTTTGGTATTTGAAGTGCCACGGCAAATACATCATCAAAAAAACTGTATTTTTTTTCTTCGGGTTTTGATGATGTATTTGCCAGCTTTTTCATGAAATAGAATTTAATTCAAAATTAAAAAGTCAAAAGTTAAAATAATTTAATTTCAATAATACATTTACCTTCTAAAGCGAAAAAGCTTTTTACTTATACCCGCATTTATAATTGCTTCGTTACCTGTAATAACAATTCAGATCTTTTGGGTTCAGGCACTGCTTCAAAATTATATGGGCAATGTTTGCAACCATTTCCACAGCAAAAACCTTTATCGAGATGATACTTTTCGGTAAGCACGATATAACCTGCTTCATTGTAATAAAAATCAATGCCTTCAATCAGCTCGTTTTTCATTTCTTCTTTTTGTTATTACAATTTACCCTTCTGATTGTTCGGTTTCTTTTAATAATTGTTGAAGCATATCATCCTGAT
>CALQKL020000270.1 GCA_943331145.2 Chitinophaga pinensis | reverse complement strand
CCAGATGTTACCGTTCGTTCAAGAGGGGTAATCGAAAAATGTTCTTTCTGCGTACAACGTTTACAAGAAAATAAATTAGAAGCTAAAAAACAACAAGATCCATCTTTGGTTCGTGATGTAAAAACAGCGTGTATGCAAGCTTGTCCTACAAATGCCATCAGTTTTGGTAATGTAAATGATAAGCAAAGTATGGTATCAAAAGCAAGAGCAGATAAACATCGTAATTTCTATGTTTTAGAACAATTACACGTTTTACCAAATGTGAGTTATTTGGCTAAAATTAGAAATACCGACAGACACATTGGTGTAATCGAAGAACATGAAGCTGGTGCAGAACATAAAGCAACAGAAGAAAAACACAGTTAAGACGATTATAAATTAATTAGAGAAACAGCTATATAAACTGGCAAAAAGCTAAAAAGAATATGTCATTACTCAAATACGAATCACAGATTAGAGAACCATTGATTGGTGGGGAAAAGGATTATCATCAAATAACTGAAGATATTATCAGCCCTATTGAGATGAAGCCATCACGTCTTTGGTACATTGGTTTTTTCATTAGTCTTGGACTATTACTTTTTGGCGCATATAGCGTTTATAGAGAGGTAACTTACGGTATCGGTCAGTGGAATTTGAATAAAACCATTGGATGGGGTTGGGATATTACCAATTTCGTTTGGTGGGTTGGTATTGGTCATGCTGGTACATTGATTTCGGCAATCTTATTATTGTTCCGTCAAGGTTGGAGAACAGGTGTAAACAGAGCTGCAGAAGCGATGACGATTTTTGCCGTAATGTGCGCTGGTCAGTTTCCAATTTGGCATATGGGTCGTGTTTGGATGGCGTTCTTCGTATTGCCTTATCCAAATTCACGCGGTCCTTTGTGGGTAAACTTTAACTCTCCATTACTTTGGGACGTATTTGCGATTTCAACTTATTTTACGGTTTCTTTATTGTTCTGGTATTCTGGTTTAATTCCAGATTTAGCAACCGTTAGAGATCGTGCAAAAACTAAATTGCGTAAATTATTATATGGTATTGCATCATTTGGTTGGACAGGAAGCACTAAGCACTGGCAACGTCATGAATCATTGTCATTGGTATTGGCAGGTTTAAGTACACCACTTGTACTTTCTGTACATACGATTGTATCTTTTGACTTCGCAACATCTGTAATTCCAGGTTGGCATACGACTATCTTCCCGCCTTACTTCGTTGCAGGTGCGGTATTTAGTGGATTTGCTATGGTACAAACACTTTTGATTGTAGTAAGAAAAGTAATGGGTTTACAAGATTATATTACTTTAGGTCATATCGAAGCGATGAATAAAATCATCGTATTAACAGGAAGTATCGTTGGTTGTGCTTATTTAACAGAGTTATTCATTGCTTGGTACGGACAAAATCCATACGAGTGGTACGCATTTAGCCAAAATAGAGCAAATTTATTTAGTCCTTATGGATGGAGTTATTGGTTGATGATGTTCTGTAACGTGGTTTCTCCACAGTTATTTTGGAGCAGCAAATTAAGAAGAAACATCACCGTAACATTCTTCATGAGTATTATTGTAAATATTGGTATGTGGTACGAGCGTTTTGTAATCATCGTTACCTCAATTTATCGTGATTTCTTACCATCAAGTTGGAGTACGTATTACAGCCCTACAATTTGGGAAATTGGATTCTACTTGGGTACGTTTGGTTTGTTCTTTACTTGCTTCTTTTTATTTGCAAAATACTTCCCAGTGGTTGCCGTAGCTGAGGTTAAATCTATCTTGAAAACAACAGGAGAAAATTACAAAGCAAAAATGACGGAAACGGATAAAATGGATGCGGAGAAATTTTATATCGAAGAAGTAGAACACGCACATTAATAAACAAAAATTAAAAAATTAAAATTAAAAATTCAAAATAACAACGAAAGCTTTAATCGGCGAATACAGTTTTGACTTTTAACTTTTAAATTAATTAATAAGAAATATAAAAAACATGGCTGGAGGAATAAAAAAATTTGTAGTTGGTTCATTTGATGATGAGGCCGTTTTGTTTCCCGCGGTAAAAAATGTACGCAAAGCTGGATATAAAATCCATGATGTGTATACGCCTTTTCCAATACATGGTTTAGATCATGCAATGGGATTAAGAGAAACAAGTTTACATACTGCCGGATTCATTTTTGCAGCAACAGGAACAACAACAGCATTAAGTTGCATTAGCTGGATATTTACAAAAGACTGGCCTTTAAACATTGGTGGCAAACCTAATTTTGCTTTACCAGCTTGGATTCCAATTACTTTTGAATTAACGGTATTGTTTTCTGCAGTAGGAATGGTGCTAACTTTTTGTTACTTATGTCAACTATCTCCATTTATTAAAAAACATCATTTTCATGCGCGTGCTACAGATGATCTTTTTGTTATGGCAATTGAATGTACAGACAAAACAAATGATGCAGAATTACAAAGCTTTTTAGAAAAAGCAGGTGCAAAAGAAATTAATGTTCAAGTAGCAGAAACAGGATGGTGGATAGGCAGATACGATAAAGAACAAAAATTATACAGAGAAGAAAAAGGGTACTAATTTGAAATAAATCAAATTGTTATAGTTTTCAAATTCAACCAAGTTGAAATTAATAAGAAAAAGAATTTAGAATAATGAAAAAAATTGCAACACTCGGTTTACTGGTTTTATCAGCAGCAATTGCCTTCGTTTCTTGCGACGACAAGCGAAACAAACCAGGGAATATATATATGCCAGACATGACGTACAGTAGAGCTTATGAAACATACGCTGAAAGAGACTCTGCAATGTTTACCAATGACGTAACTAATAAAGGGGGTAAAATATTTTACAACAATATTCCAGTTTCTGGAACAATAAAAAGAGGCGAATTATTTCCATACACTTTACCAAATGACAGCAATGGATATAAAATGAGTGCGATGGTAAAGAATCCAATTGAAACCATGACAGAAGCTGAAATGAAAGAATCTGCTCGTTTGTATAATATCAATTGTGCAATTTGCCATGGCGAAAAAGGAGCTGGAAACGGTCCAATTGCAACAGCTGGTAAAATTGGTGGTATTGCAAATCTAACATTAGATACTTATGTAAAAATGGCGGATGGCACCATGTTTCATTCCATTCAATATGGTAAAAAT
>CALQKL020000269.1 GCA_943331145.2 Chitinophaga pinensis | reverse complement strand
CCTTTTGTTGTTTTTACAACACGATTGATAGCAACAACTTTCTCTTTTAATTCAAGATCGCCGGCCTTCATTTTATTTGTAATTACGTTTGACATTTATTCTATTTGAATGTTGAAATAAATCTATTTTATAAATCTTAAAAGTTGTATTAAAAATCTAAACCACCTTCTCTTGCACCATCAGCAACAGCTTTAACTCTGCCATGATAAACATAACCACTACGATCAAATACTACTTTTTTAACGCCTAATTCAATTGCTTTTTTTGCGATTGATTCACCTACCATTTTGCTTTTATCAACTTTCGGTGCTTTTTGTGCGTTAATATCTTTTTGTTTTGATGAAGAAGCGGCGATTGTAGTACCAGAGTTATCATCAATTAATTGAGCATAGATATCTGTATTGCTTCTGAATACGGTTAAACGAGGAATAGCTGAAGTACCACTCACTTTTTTACGTATACGATATCTAATTTTCTGTCTAGCGTTTGATTTATTGTTCATTTTCCTTTATTTAGTTTCCTGATGCTGCCAGGAATTATTTAATGATTAATTATTTACCAGCCGACTTACCAGCTTTTCTTCTTAATACTTCACCTACAAACTTAACACCTTTACCTTTGTATGGTTCTGGTTTACGTAAGCTGCGTATTTTAGCACAAACCTGTCCGATTAATTGTTTGTCAACACTTTCTAAAGTGATGATTGGGTTTTTACCTTTTTCTTGAGCAGTTGTAATATTGATTTCTTTAGGGATTTCAAATAAAATATTATGAGAATAACCCAAAGCTAAATCTAAAATATTTCCAGTGTTAGCTGCTTTATAACCAACCCCTACTAGTTCTAATTCTTTTTTAAATCCTTCGGTAACTCCCTTAACCATGTTGCTGATTAAAGAACGATACAAACCATGCATAGCACGATGACGGATTTGATCTGTTGGTCTAACAACATTTACAATATTATCTACAATTTCAATTTTAATATCTCTGTCAATAGCTTCAGTCAATTGTCCTTTAGGACCTTTTACCGTAACCACATTATCTGAACCAACACTGATGGTTACACCACCTGTAATTTCAATTGGTTTTTTACCTATACGACTCATAATTATAATTTTTATTTTTTGTGATGCGGTCAGCTATGTATAGTAAGCTTAAGGCAATGTTTTTATTAAAATATACTGCAAAGCACTTCTCCACCAACGTTCTGCGCTTTAGCTTCTTTATCAGTCATTACTCCTTTTGAAGTAGAAACGATAGAAATACCTAAACCATTTTTAACGCGTTTGAATTCGTCTGGTTTTTTATAAGAACGCAAACCTGGTCTACTTATTCTTTCTAAACTTTGAATAATTGGAAGTTTAGTATTTGCATCATATTTCAAAGCGATTTTGATAACCCCTTGTTTTGAATCAGATTCAAATTTATATTTTAGGATGTATCCTTTATCGTATAAGATTTCAGTGATACGCTTTTTTAAATTGCTAGCTGGGATCTCCACGATACGGTGGTTAGCCATTTGAGCATTACGAATTCTTGTTAAATAATCTGCTATAGGATCAGTTACCATTGTTATGTATGTTAATTGATTTAATAATGTTGTTCTGTTTTGGGAAAAATATTAAATGAATGATCAAGTAATAAATTACCAACTTGCTTTTCTAACGCCTGGAATTTTACCAGCTAATGCCATATCGCGGAACATTAAACGGCTCATTCCGAAATGACGCATATATCCTCTTGAACGTCCAGTCAATTGACATCTGTTTTTCAAGCGAACAGGAGAAGCGTTTTTAGGTAATAAATCCAATTCTGCATAATTACCTTCAGCTTTTAAAGCTTCTCTTTTAGCTGCAAATTTAGCTACCATTCTAGCTCTTTTTGCTTGTCTGGCTACAATCGATTTTCTTGCCATATTTTAGTTTTCTGATTTTTTTACGTTTTTAAAAGGCATTCCCATTTCTTTAAGCAACTCAAATGCTTCTTCGTTGGTTTGTGCTGTTGTTACAAAGGTGATATCTAAACCAGTAATTTTATTTACCTTATCAATGTCTATTTCAGGAAAGATAATTTGCTCTGTTACACCTAAAGTGTAATTTCCTCTTCCATCAAATGCTTTATCGTTAATGCCTTTGAAATCACGTACACGTGGAAGTGATACAGAAACCAAACGATCTAAAAACTCGTACATTTTTACGCCACGCAAAGTAACTCTTGCACCAATTGGCATATTTTTACGAAGTTTGAAATTTGATATATCCTTTTTAGAATTGGTTGCTACTGCTTTTTGTCCAGTGATGTTTGATAGTTCATCAACAGCAACATCTATAAGTTTCTTATCTGTTACAGCTCCATTAACACCACGATTTAAACAAATCTTAGTGATTTTTGGTGCTTGCATTACAGTTTTATAACTGAATTTTTTCATTAAAGCAGGTATAACTTCTTTTTTATACTTGTCTGCTAATCTTGGAATATTATTATTTGTACTCATTATTTGATTACCTCCCCTGATTTTTTAGCGGTTCTAACTAATTTACCATTTTCTCTAGTTCTAGTAACTTTTGATGGCCCTTTTGATTTTGCATCCCATAACATTACATTGCTGATAGCAATAGGAGCTTCAATTTTAACGATTCCACCTTTTGTATTTTGTGCAGATGGTTTAGTATGTTTTGTTACGATGTTAACACCTTCTACTAACACACGTGCTTTGTCAACAATAACTTCCAACACTTTACGAGGCTTGCTCAAATCTTTATCGTCACCAGTAATAACTACTACTGAGTCTCCTTTTTTAATGTTGAATTTTGGTTTAAATCTTGTACTCATTTTTATTCGCTTTTAGCTTATTGCTTAATAATGATTCTGTTGTTATTATAATACTTCAGGAGCAAGTGAAATAATTTTCATGTATCCTTTATCTCTTAATTCACGAGCCACTGGCCCGAAAATACGTGTTCCTCTTGGTTCGTCTGAATTATTCAACAATACAACTGCATTGTCGTCGAATCTGATATATGATCCGTCTTTTCGACGCAATTTGTTTACAGTACGTACGATAACTGCTTTACTTACTGTACCTTTTTTAACACCACCTGCTGGCATTGCGTCTTTAACAGTAACAACAATTTTATCTCCAATTTTTGCATAATCTTGACCGCT
>CALQKL020000268.1 GCA_943331145.2 Chitinophaga pinensis | reverse complement strand
CAGATTGTCATGGCAGAAACAAAATCAGCTGCAACAGCTCAAGGAAAAAGTTCAAACAACATCATTTCTCTAATAGCACCAGTTGTGTGTTTATTGGCAGGTTATTTAATTTGGAGATTTGTTTTAGGTGCTGCAGATAATTTCGCAGTAGGTGGAGAAAATGGCGGTTTATTCCCAGAAAGAGAAGGACCAAAAACAGCATTGAGTAAAATGTATTTGGGTGGAATCATTGTACCTATTTTGATTGGTACATTATTAACAATGTTGACTTTTGTTGTAGAAAGATTTTTAACGATTTCAAAAGCAAGTGGAACAGGAAGCAATGCTGATTTCGTTCGTAAAGTACAGTATCATTTAGCCAACAAAAATGTTGATGCTGCAATCGCTGAGTGCGACAAACAAAAAGGATCTGTAGGAAATGTAATGAAAGCTGGTTTGCACAGATACAAAGCAATGATCAACGACACTCAATTAAGTACAGATCAAAAAGTAATGGCCATTCAAAAAGAAGTAGAAGAAGCTACGTCTTTGGAATTGCCAATGTTGGAGAAAAATTTAGTATTCTTATCTACCATTGCGTCAATTGCAACATTGTTGGGATTGTTAGGAACGGTATTGGGTATGATTCGTTCATTCTCTGCATTAGGTGAAGATAGTGGTGGCGGAGCTGCAGCTGCTAAATTATCTGTAGGTATATCTGAAGCCTTGTATAACACTGCATTGGGAATTGGTACTTCTGCTTTTGCAATCATGTTCTATAATATTTTTACTACAAAAATTGATGGCATCACTTATGGTATTGATGAATCAGGATTTACTTTGACTCAATCATTTGCTTCGTTATACAAATAATTTTGTGGAACAAAACAAGTATTGCATCAACACGTAAATTTTAAAAATATCATTCATGCCAAAAGTAAAAATTCCACGCAAAAGCACAACCATCGATATGACAGCGATGTGTGATGTGGCGTTTTTGTTGCTTTCGTTTTTTATACTGGCAACAAAACAAAAACCTCCAGAGGTATTGGCGGTAACTCCACCAAACTCTGTATCTGCAAAAGCGGCACCCGAAAAATCTATCCTTATCACGTTAACGAAAGAAGGAAAAGTATTTTTAATGTTGGGTGATGAAACAAAAAAAGCAGATATTTTAAGTAACATCAATGCAGCTAAAGGGTTAAATCTATCTGCTGCCGAATTAAATAAATGGAACAAAGCACCTTTTATAGGCGTTCCTTTGGGACAAATCAAAAGTATGTTGGCAATGGCAACAGAAATTCCAGCAAATAAACTACCTGGTATTCCATGTGATAGTTCAAACAACGAAATGGTTGATTGGATGAAAAGTGTAACCAATGTATATGCGGGAACAGATCAACGTCAATTACAAGAAATGCTTTTAATTAAAGGAGATAATGCAGCATTTTATCCTGCATTTAAAAACATAAAACAAGCTTTTAAGAAAAATGAGATTTTCAAATTTAGAATTGTCACAAACGGAGAATCCGTACCTGTTGGTTCTGAATTGTATTTAAATCCACCAAAAGCCAATTAATTAACGCAAAAAACAAATCGATATGGCAGAAATGGACACCTCGTCGGGTGGCGGACATAAAAAAGGACCCGGCGTAAAAAAAGCGAAAAAGTTATCTACAAGAGTTGATTTAACACCAATGGTTGATTTAGGTTTTCTTTTGATTACATTCTTTGTATTCACAACCACAATGAGTCAATCAACAGCGATGAATATGAACGAGCCAAAGGACGATTCTACTCAAGTAATGAAAGTAAAGAACTCTGGCGCAATGACAATACTTTTAGGTAAAGGAGATCAAGTGTATTACTACTTCGGACAATTAGAAGCAGATAAATTGAGCGAGCAATTTAAAAGTACCACATTCAAACAAATCAGAGATGTTATCGTCACAAAAAAGAAGGCCACAAAAATTGACGATTTGATGTATATAATTAAATCTGATAAAAAATCAACCTTTAAAAATGCGATAGATATTTTAGATGAAATGAGTATTTGTAATGTACCACCAGGCCATTATGCAGAGGTTGATATGACAGCAACAGAAGAACTGTTAATCCAAAAGACAGAGGAAGCAAACGGAATAAAATAAATAAAATTTATGGAAATTCTTGTCATGCAGAATCTAAAAAAAAATCTTAAAAAATGGACATAAATAAAATTTTAAACTCAGACCTTCTAGACATCATTTTTGATGGCAAGAACAAGGAATACGGAGCCTATGAGTTAAGAAAAGGCTATAGCAATCGATTAATAAAAGCACTGATTTTTACAGGGTCGTTGTTGTTATTAATCTTTGTTGGAACCGTATTAGCCAATGTAATTGAAAACAACAATGCATCAGAAAAAATTGATGTTGTTGATACGCAAATGGCAGAGGTGAAAAAGGATGAACCACCACCACCACCACCGCCACCACCACCGCCAACTCCGCCACCGCCACCAGAAGTAAATCAGATTAAATTTACACCTCCCAAAATTGTAAAGGATGAGGAAGTAAAACCTGATGAAAAAATTGAGGAAATAAAAGAAGATCAAGTAATCAGCACCAAAACGGTGGAATCTGAAAATACAACTCAAGTGGTACAAGCGCCGGTTGAAGACAATTCAAATGCGGTAGAAATGCCTAAAGAAGATGATGAAAATAAAATCTTTACAAAAGTAGAGGTTGAGGCAGGATACGCAGGAGGAGACGGCGCTTGGAGAAGATATTTACAAAACAACTTAGACACAGAAGTACCAGGATCGAATGGCGCACCAGCAGGACAGTATACAGTAATCATTCGTTTCATTGTAGCAAAAGATGGAAGCGTAAGTGATGTAGTAGCTGAAACCAGCCATGGTTACGGAATGGAACAAGAATCTGTAAGAGCCATAAAAAAATCAGGTAAATGGACACCTGCTATTCAGAATGGTAGAAATGTAATCGCATACAAACGCCAGCCAATCACTTGGGTGGTTTCTGAATAAGCACTTTAATATTAGTTTTAAAACCTCCTGTCCAACAACAGGAGGTTTTTCATTTTATACACTTTCAATGCAAAGGTTTAAAGTTTATATCTTTATACAATGAATAATAAATTATCAGGTTGGCATGACACCATTGTGGCATTAGCAACAGCACCAGGTG
>CALQKL020000267.1 GCA_943331145.2 Chitinophaga pinensis | reverse complement strand
TGTGATAGCAGAGCCATTGAAATAGGCGATGATGCTACAAAAAAAATAGGTGTTGAAAATTGTTTATCATCAATGTTGAATAGCCCTGGAAATTTTACCGCTTCAAAATTAGCATGGATAAAAAAACATGAACCTGAGGTGTATGCAAAAATTTACAAAATCATGCTACCTGGAGATTTCATAGCCATGAAGTTAACAGGTATTTGCAGCACAACCATTTCAGGACTTTCTGAAGGCATTTTCTGGGATTTCAAGAATCAAGAAATCTCAAAATCGATAATAGACGCATTTGATTTTAATGCAAACTTATTACCAAAATATCAGCCTTGTTTTTCGCATCACGGAACAATCAAATCCGAAATTGCAGAAAAATTCAATTTACCTGTTGAAACGATTATAAGTTACAAAGCCGGAGATCAACCCAACAATGCATTGGCATTGAATGTATTTTCTGAAGGTGAGGTAATGGCAAATGCAGGCACATCAGGTGTTATTTATAGCATTTCAGCAAAAGCAACTTCAGACCCCGAATCCAAAATAAACAGGTTTGCGCATGTAAATTATAACAAACAAAATATCAGAATCGGACAGCTACTTTGTATAAATGGAGGAGGCATTACTTCTGCATGGATAAGGTCATTAGCAAACAATCCTATATCCTACTCCACCCTAAATGAAAGTGCAGCCGAAATTCCGGAAGGTGCTGATGGATTATCCTGTTTCCCTTTTGGAAATGGAGCAGAGCGCATGTTTGGAAACCTAAACATTGGCGCGCAAATCAAAGGCATCAACTACACCATTCATAAAAACGAACACTTATACCGCGCCGGACTTGAAGGCGTGGCATTCTCATTTAAATACGGACTAGATTTACTACAAGAATTAGGTACAACGGTTAAGGTTATACGCGCAGCAAAAGCCAACATGTTTTTAAGCGACATTTTCATCCGTGCGTTTGTAAATTCTACCGGCATACCATTGGAACTATATCAAACAGATGGAGCTTGGGGTGCCGCTATTGGCGCTGGTATTGGATCAGGTTGCTTCACCACAGAAACAGCATTTGAAGGTATTAAGCCCGTTCAAACCATAACGCCAGACCAACATTCTAATTATCCTGAATTATATATTCATTGGAAATCATCGCTTATTCAAATACTACAAACTCAAAATAAAAATTAAACAAATGAATAATGCTTATTTTTCAAAAATTCCTGTCATTCCATTTGAAGGAAAATCAACCGACAATCCTTTGGCATTTCGTTGGTACAATGAACATCAAATCGTTGCAGGAAAAACCATGAAAGAACATTTGCGTTTTGCTTGTGCTTACTGGCATTCGTTTTGTGGAACAGGAGCCGATCCTTTTGGAAGTCCTACACATATGTTTCCTTGGGATACAACAAACGACGCAGTAGATAAAGCACGCCAAAAAATGGATGCAGCTTTTGAATTCATGCATAAATTAAGTTTGCCTTTTTATTGTTTTCACGATGTGGACTTGGTTGATTTTACAGATGATGTTATTGATAACGAGAAACGTCTACAACTGATTACAGACCATGCAGCGCAACACCAGAAAGCAACCGGCATTTCATTGCTTTGGGGAACAGCCAATCTGTTTTCAAATACGCGTTACATGAACGGCGCTTCTACCAATCCCGACTTTCATGTATTGGCACATGCTGGTGCACAAGTAAAAGCAGCCATTGATGCCACCATCAAATTAAATGGCGCCAATTATGTGTTTTGGGGAGGAAGAGAAGGTTATATGAGTTTGCTAAATACCAATATGAAACGTGAGAAAGAACATCTCGCAAAGTTTCTGCATTTGGCTAAAGACTATGCCCGAAAAAATGGTTTTAAAGGAAAATTCTTCATCGAACCAAAACCTTGCGAACCCAGTAAACATCAATATGATTACGACTGCGAAACCGTTATAGGGTTTTTAAGACAATATGATTTACTCAACGATTTTAGTTTGAATATTGAAGTAAATCATGCAACACTTGCAGGACATACCTTTCAACATGAGTTGCAAGTAGCAGCTGATGCTGGCTTGCTTGGAAGTATGGATGCTAATCGAGGCGATTATCAAAATGGATGGGATACGGATCAATTTCCAAATAACATTGTTGAATTAACAGAGGCAATGCTTGTAATACTTGAAGCTGGTGGCTTTGGCGGCGGTGGTATTAATTTCGATGCAAAAATCAGAAGAAATTCTACCGACCCTGAAGATTTATTCATGGCGCATATTGGTGGCATGGACAGTTTTGCAAGAGCCTTACTAACTGCTAATGATATTTTAGAAAAAAGTCCTTACAAAACGTTCAGAGCCAATCGTTACGCAAGTTTCGACAATGGTAAAGGAAAAGATTTTGAATCAGGAAATCTAACATTAGAAGATTTGCGCACTTATGCAATTGAAAAAGGAGAACCTTCAAAAATAAGCGGCAAACAAGAATGGTTAGAAAATATCATTAATCAATACATTTAAATTATAACAGATGACTTGCCCAAAAGCTTTTGTTCTAACCAAATGGCAAAGAGTATTTAAGGGCATACCATGTGACCAAAAACAAACTACATAAACATGAAACATTTATTCGGATACATCGACTGGCTTTTTATCATTTTGTATTTAATTATTATCGGCGCTGTTTCAATTTGGTCGATTAGAAAAAGTAAGGCCTCTCCTTCTGATTATTTTCTGGCCAATCGAAATCTAGGTTGGTTTGTAATTGGAGCGTCTATACTTGCATCAAATGTAGGCTCGGAGCATATTGTAGGACTTGCCGGTACCGCTGCGCAATCAGGCGTGGTGATGGGACATTATGAACTTCACTCTTGGATAATACTTTTACTGGGATGGGTTTTTGTTCCTTTTTATATGAGAAGCATGGTGTACACCATGCCCGAATTTTTAGAGAGAAGATTCAATCCCCAATCGCGAATTTTACTTTCCATCATTCAATTACTGAGTTACATCATCACAAAAGCATCGGTTACAATTTTTGCAGCGGCAACAGTAATTACCATTTTCTTTCCTGGGGTTGACTTTTGGACAGCTGCGATAATTCTAGTAATCATTACAGGTGTATATACCATTTTCGGTGGTCTTCATGCAGTAATGTACACAGAAGCCATACAAGCTATTGTACTCTTACTGGGCTC
>CALQKL020000266.1 GCA_943331145.2 Chitinophaga pinensis | reverse complement strand
TACTACTTTCATAAATTATTCTAATGATTATATGAAAAAGCCAATGGAAATAAAATTGATACGAGTAAATCAAGTTTGGTATGTAGATTTCAAATACAACTACACTTCAGCAGAAAACAAATAAAATTTCATGATTAAAAATTTATTATTTGCTGGAATTGGCGGTTTTATTGGAACGGTATTGAGATACCTACCTTATCAGTTTATAAAAATCAATCAGAATTTTTGGATAACCCTTTTCATTAACATCATTGGCAGTTTTTTGATTGGCTTAATCATCGGTTATGGTTTGAAAAACCAAGTTTGGGATACAAAATGGCGATCATTTTTTGCGGTTGGCATTTGTGGTGGGTTTACCACGTTTTCATCATTTAGTATAGAAAACGTGCAACTTTTGCAAAATGGGAAAATCGCTGAAAGCATTATTTATATTGGCATTAGCATCATTGCAGGGTTATTAGCTGCATATTTGGGATTAAAATTATCATTATAAAATGCCACAAACTCAACATAAAATGGACTTTAATACAATTTTAATACTGCTCATTATTGGAGCAGCTGCAGGAATGCTTGGTGGTTTAGTGGGCATTGGCGGCGGAATAATCATTGTACCCGCTTTAATCTATTTTTTAGGAAAATCGCAATTGCAAGCACAGGGCATTTCGCTGGCGCTGATTATGTTTCCTGTTGGTATTTTGGGCGTAATGCAATATTACAAACAAGGGCATATAGATTTTTCATTTGTGTTGATATTGGCAATTGGTTTTATAATAGGAAGTTTCTTTGGAAGTAAAATAGCCTTGGATTTGCCACAAGATATCATCCGAAAAATATTTGCTTGTTTATTGATTTTAGTAGCTGTAAAAATGTTGTTTTTAGACAAGCCGAAAAGCAAGGATAAAAAGAATCAACAAACAGAACACAATAACAATTTTCAAGAAACGCCAATTTCAAAAAGTACACCATCCTAAAAATTTGGCTCGTTTTTGTGAAATTTAGAGTAGTGAATCATCAAGGTTTTAAATTTTTATTTTGAATCAAAAAATAGTTGATCAATATTCCGACCAAGAATTATTAGACCGATACAGAAATGATCAGGATAATAAGTGGCTTGAAGTACTTTTACCCAGATATACCCTACTTGTATTTGGTTTGTGTATGAAATATTTAAAGCAAGAGTCAGATGCAAAAGATGCCGTTCAACAAGTATTTATCAAAGTAATTGCCGAAATCCCAAAATACAAAATTGACTATTTCAAAAGCTGGCTGTACATGGTAGCAAAAAACCATTGTTTAATGGAGCTTCGAAAAAAGAAACCACACATTAAAGAACTTACCCACAATGATATTGGTACAGACGAGTTGATCGATCGCATAGATTTTATCCAAAAAAATCATGAACTTGACATGATGCATCTGGCTATAACTAAACTTAATGATGAGCAACGAATATGCATTGAATCTTTTTACTTACAGAAAAAAAGTTATCTGGATATATCCGAAGAAACAAAATATAGTATTGGAGAGGTAAAGAGCTATATTCAAAACGGAAAAAGAAACCTGAAGATCATCATGGAAAAACAGCAAAAAAATGAAAGAAAATAAACCTTTAAAAGAGGAAGAAAAAATATTGAATTATCTAAACGGTGATCTTACTGAAGACGATCTCAAAAAGATTGAAGCAGAATTAGATTCCGATGAATTTACTAAAGATGCTTTAGAAGGATTGGTTCAACTTAACCAAAATGCATTGCCAAATACATTACACCAAATAAACGTTGATTTAAAAAAACAACTCCGTAAAAGACATAAAAAATCCATGAAGATTATTACGCCTTCATGGATATATATTACGTTTACCATTTTAATTATCGTGGCTATTGCTGCTTATTTCATTATAAAAATGTTGAAATAAAACAGTCAATTGAATCAACAATTATGCTTTTTGTTTAGCTGGTGCTTTTTTCTTTACTTTCTTCAACGCTGCTTCTATAGCTTTACTTAGCTCTTCGTAAGTTGGTTTGCCTGTAACTAAAGTTCCGTTTACAAAAAAAGTAGGAACGTCTTTTACGCCTCTATCGATTCCTTCTTTCAAATCACCTTGTACTTGCCATCCAAAAGTTGCGTTTACCAAATCATCCAAAAACTTTTTGCTGCTTACGCCTGCTTCCCTTGAATGTAATTTCAAACTGGTGGTACCTAAATTTCTTCTGTTTGCAAATAAAATATTATGCATTTCCCAGAATTTTCCTTCTTGAGCAGTTGCTACAGCCGCTTCTCCAGCTTTTAAACTTCTTTGGTGAATTTTTGTAAGTGGAAAATGACGGAAATTAAATCTAATTCTGCCATCATAATCTTCCAACAATTGCTTTACAACCTCATTTGCTTTTGCACAAACTTCGCTTTCGTATTCGCCAAATTCTTCTAATGTAACTTCAGCTTTCACGTTGCCAACAAAAACATCTCTTGGTTCAATAATTTCTAAAACCTCTTTCTTAAATGCCATTTTCTGCTCCTTTTTTTATTTATTTATTCATGTTGTTTAATATCAAACAACATTTGTTTGTAATTTGTTTAGCTTGATTCAAATTTTCGAATCGGTTGAAGATAGTAAATTTTAAATAGTTTCAAAACCAATGTGTATAAATCGAGGTTTATTCACATCTAAAGTATTGATTTCTAATTGTTTAAGATTCATTATCAAAATGTTAAAATTGTGTTTCAAAGTCAAAATTCAAAATGCAAAATTTAAAAACAACCAATCTATCTTTTAGTTTTTTCTTTCCATTCACCTCGATTCCACTTTTTACTTTTTACTTTTTACTTTTTACTTCTCTAAACTCTCCATCGCTAAATCATTTCTAAAAACAACCAACCCATCAAAAACATCCACCACCACGGGCGTAGATTTTTCAATCTCACCTGCAAGTATCTTTTTGCTTAGCGGATTTACAATCATTTTTTGAATCAATCTTTTTAATGGACGAGCTCCAAATTGAGGATCAAATCCATTTTCTGAAAGATAATCTAATGCATAATCGCTAAATTCCAATTGAATACCAGATTCGAAAACCGATTTTTTCAATCCATCCAATTGAATTTTTATGATGTTTCTAATGTCGTTTTTCATCAACGGCTGAAACATTATGACCTCATCAATTCTGTTTAAAAACTCTGGTCGAATCGTTTGCTTC
>CALQKL020000265.1 GCA_943331145.2 Chitinophaga pinensis | reverse complement strand
ATATGATAATGTGTTTGAATCAGAAGCAATAAAGTTGAATAAAGATGGCGATATTTCTGAGCCATTTCAAACTTCATTTGGCATACACATTTTAAAAAGAATTGCTCAAACGCCCGCTCCATCAACAAAAACGGATGACAATTGGTTGTACGAAATCAAACAAAAGCTTCAACAAGACGATCGTATTAAAATAGCCAAAGATAAATTTGCAAAAGACATCCTTACCAAAATAGGATTCAAATTAACGAATGCAGTAAAGACGGAAGATTTATACAATTTTGCGGATAGCGTTATGTTTGATTTTGAAATTCCAGACGCACCTGCAACCAAACCCATTAGTAAAAAAGTGCTTATAAGTTTTACAAAAGGGAACGCTACAGGAGAAGACTGGTTGAATTTTGTTAGAGATTATAAAGGGAATCCTGATTTGTATAAAATGGAAACCAATGCCATGCTTTGGGAAAAATTTAAGACATACGCTTCTTTAAATTATTATAAAAATAATCTTGAATTTTATAATGCAGATTTTGCATATCAAATGCAGGAATTTAAAGAAGGAAATTTGTTGTTTGAAATTATGGAGAAAAATGTATGGTCAAAAGCCTCTTCTGATTCTGTGGGTTTACGCGCCTATTATAATGCACATAAAAATCAATATATCTGGTCTAAAAGTGCTGACGTGTTGATCATGAACGCAGTGTCTGATGACATTGCAAAAGCTGCAAAGGAAAGCATACAAAGTGGCGTGAATTGGAAAGAGTTGGTAGAAGTAAATCAAGGCGAATTACAAGGCGATAGCGGAAGATTTGAACTATCACAAATTAATGCCGATACAACTGCTTCGGAAGATAGCTATTCGCCAGTAACGATAAACAGCGATGGAACGGCTGGTTTTATGAAGTATCTAAAATTTTATAAAGATGGCGAGCAACGTAGCTTTGAAGATGCCAGAGGGATGGTTATAAATGATTATCAAGGTGTAGTTGAAAAAAGATGGCTTAGCGAACTACAAAAAAAATATCCTGTAAAAATTAATGAGCAATTGCTAAAAGAAATTATTCAAAAGCAATAACCGATAAATCTTTACAGGATTTAGATAGATAATTAGGGGTTATTATTTTCCTTTACCCTTCTTCTCTTCCATTTTCTTTAAACGTTGTTTCTTTAATTTTTCAACCATTTTCTTTCTGAATTCGTTGTCTTTAATAAAGAACAAGTTTGTTTTTTCAGCACCTAAAACTTTAATAAACTTATCGTTGTATTTTTTCTTGGTGTTTAAGCTTGCCTCTTCTTTTTCTAATACGGTTTGAGGTGTTTTTCTTGCATTCATTAAATCTTCGTTATACTGATGATGAATTGGCCAAAATTTTTCCGCTTCTGTTTCTGTTAAGTTTAGTTCCTGTGTAATAAAAGCGATGTACAATGACTTTATTTTTTCTTTTCCTGGTTGTTTATCTCCTAAACCATTTTGATTTTTTTGTGCAAAAACACCCGTTAATGATGCCACAAAAAAGAGTGCTGTTAAAAATTGTTTTTTCATGTTTTTATTTTTAAAAGTTAAAAGAATTGGTTTTTGATTAATTCAATTTTGGTGTTGTTTTTAAATTGGTTAAATAATTATCAACGGCTTCTTCATCATACAAAATATCTTCATTATCTAAACTGATTTCGTCTTCATTTAATGATGCCACTAAAGCCGCATTAACATCATGGCCATTTTCTTCTAGATAGTTTTCAATTTCTTTGTCATTAATCTGCTCAAATTCCGATTCGAAGCTTTTATTAAGAATGATTTTTCTTGCTTCTTTTTCTATTAAAGAAATTCCTTCATCTTGCTTTTTAGGCAAATTAATGATGATGGCAAATCCAATTAGTCCAATTATAACAGCTGCGATTAATTTTATAAAATGATTTTTAGAAATTGATATAATTTTTGCTGGTGTTTTTACGGTTTGTAAAATATTTTCAGACAATGTGTCAAAATAGGTATTCGGTACTTGATAAGGGTTTTCTTTTATTGGAGTTGATAAAATTGGGCTTTCTGTTTCGGGAGAGTCTGCATTTTTTATTTTATCAAGTATAATTTCAGGGAGTTGATCGAAATAATTTTCAGGTGTTTCAAAAACGGGGGATTCGATGCATTTTATTAAAACTTCAGATTGATCGTAGTCAAAATAACCTTCTGGAACTTCGAATACATTGCATTTGGGAATGTTTGCAACTACTTCGCTGATGGTTAAAAGCTCTTCTTGTATGTTTTCGTTTTGATTCATTTCGGCTTAAGACGTATTGTTTTTAAATATGTTTAATGATTTAAAATAAAGTCTTCAATTTTTTTTACGGCATGATGATAACTGGCTTTTAAAGCGCCTTCGCTCGTTTCCAAAACTGCACTCATTTCGCCGTAAGGCATTTCTTCGTAGTATCTTAATAAAAACACAACACGTTGTTTTTCAGGGAGTTTTTGAATGGCCAATTGAAGTTTCCACTCTAATTTATTCGAGTCGAAATGTTGGTCTGCTACAATTTTATTGGATAAGTTTGATTCTTCATCACTAAAAGAAACGGATTTTCTTTTGTTTTGGGAAGCGATAAATGTGAGGCTTTCATTGGTTGCTATTTTATAAAGCCATGTGTAAAGTTGACTATCTTCCCTAAAATTGGCCAATCCCTTCCATACTTTAATAAATACATTTTGTAAAACATCATTGGCATTTTCATGCTCTACAACCATTCTTCTAATATGCCAATATAATCGTTCCTGATATTTTTTAATGATTTTGGTAAACGCGCCTTCTTTGTTTATATCATTTTTGAACTGAAAGATTAAATCAACGTCTTCATCAGGATTTATCATAGTCAAATTTATTTGAAAAAAAGTTAAGACATAGAAATTCCATATAGGTTTAACAACCCAATTTCTATTTTAGAAAGTATTAGATTATTTTTTTCTAGCGATAGATTTTTCAGCAGCTGCGGCAATGTGGTTGGCATCTAAACCATATTTCACCAACAATTCAGCTGGCTTTCCACTTTCTCCAAAAGTATCATTTGTGCCAATGTATTCAATTGGAATTGGACAATTTTTCGAAGCAACTTGAGCGATGCTGTCACCCAATCCGCCGATAATATTATGTTCTTCCGCAGTTACAGCACAACCTGTTTTTTGAATAGATGTAAGTATTGATTCTACATCAAGAGGTTTGATGGTGT
>CALQKL020000264.1 GCA_943331145.2 Chitinophaga pinensis | reverse complement strand
TATGCTGTATTTTATAATGATGGTGGTTTTTTTATTTATGGCTTTTATTAACCTTAAAATATTTTAGTTCATCATTAAAATATTTACGCTTCTCTGTAAGATATTAAAAGCAATTTCAGCCATTAAATTTTCTTTGTCAAGCGTTGGATTTACTTCTGTAATTTCAAAACAACACACTTTTCGATTTTGCATAAATTTACTGATTAGATCTTCTGCTTCTCTTTCGCGAAGCCCATTTCCAACAGGTGTTCCCGTTCCTCTGGAAATGCTAGAATCTAAACTATCTACATCAAAACTTACATAAATATCTGTGCAATCGCTTAAGTATCTAAGCACTTTTCGGCTTACGTTTTCAGCGCCATTTCTTCTTACTTCACTTGTTGGAATTACTTTAATGCCATGTTTTTCAATAAGATGCTTTTCTTCTTTTTCAAAATCACGTAATGAAATAAAAACCACATCTTCAGGCAAAACCTTTTGATTTATTTTGCCAATAGTTTTGAGTTGATTCCAAATTTTAACCGTTTTTTCATCTACTTCATGCACTTTGCATTCGATATTGTCTTCTGCAATTGCAGTAGCAATTGGCATTCCATGCATGTTTCCTGATGGGGTTGTATATGGCGTATGCAGATCGGCATGCGCATCAATCCATATAACCCCCAATTTACTTTTGGGCTTTGCCATTTTTATTCCGGCAATCGTACCACCAGCATTACTATGGTCACCACTTAACACAACCGGAAAAAAATTATTTTTCATACAGTCGCAAATCGATTTACTGATTCTTTCGTACATGTTTAAAACGCCGTGAATTCTTTTCGCATAAGGCGATTGAATGGGCTCAAATAATAAATTGTTTTCTGATTCAATTCTTTCTGATGGGAAGTGAACGAAAAAATTACTCATAAAATCCAACCCTGCAATTTTAATCGCATCAATCCCCAAGCTCGCGCCTCTTGTACCTGCACCTATTTCTGAAGGAACTTCTATTAATTTGATATTATTCATAAATTATTTTTGCGTTTTATATTCAAATCTACAATATTCTTTTGAGTGGGTCAATGCCTTTTAATTTTCCTTGAGATGAAATTATTTTAAATCGAACAAACATATCCTCACTATACCATTTTTCTTGTCTGGTTTTTTTTACAACTTCACTATGTTCTTTCATACTATAAGCAAACGTTTTCATATCTTCTACAGATTCCCAAATACTAAAGGTGGCTTGCTTTATCCAAGGCACTTCGCCAATCCCAACCGAAAATACATATCCTTTTGCAGAAGTCATTTTATTGGCAATTGGAGCAACATGTTTCCAAAAATGACTAATTTTTGATAATCGGATTGTAGCTCTAGTTAAGGTTGCAATTGGGCCATCATAATTTACAGTTGAATCGAATGAATCAAAAACAGTTTTCCCATCCCACATACCATGGCCATTAATGGGTTCAAGCTGAATAGAAAAAGTTTCTATGGAAAACAACCGAAGCCAATGTTTTATAAAATAACCATATGCATTAATTGGATTGGATTCTAATTGAAAATTTTTTTCTTTAAACACACTAAAAATTGCCCATTGATTGAAATCAGGGGTTTTATCGAAAGTTCCATTTTTACCAGTTCCCATCAATTTATAAAATGAAATTTTTTTATTGAAAAATAACGGAACATGAAAAATAGCCATAGATAAAAATGCAAAAGGGATAAATCTAGATTTATATCGAATGATGGTTAAGCTTGTTTGCAATTTTTAATTTGAATTAATATGAAAAAAGATTGTTTGATCTAAAAGAATCAAATACAGATAAAAGGTAAAAAAAAACTCCATCAAAAAGATGGAGTTTAGTAAATTATTTTTAAAAAATTAGAATTGCTCTAATTTGCTGAAAAAGAAGTCGCCTTCAATTGCAGCATTCTCGTTGCTATCACTTCCATGAATGGCATTTTCGCCAATAGAAGCTGCAAAACGCTTGCGAATTGTACCTTCTTCAGCATTAGCAGGATTTGTAGCACCAATTAACTTACGGAAATCTTCAACTGCATTGTCTTTTTCTAAAATGGCAGCGGTAATTGGACCACGACTCATAAATTCAACCAATTCACCGTAAAATGGTCTTTCTTTATGAACAGCATAAAATTCGCCTGCTTTTTCTGCACTTAAATGCAACATTTTCATCGCTGCAATGCGAAATCCAGCAGCATTAATCATTTCTAAAATAGCTCCAGTATTGCCTTTTTCTGTGGCATCTGGCTTAATCATCGTAAATGTTCTATTCATTGTTTTAATTTTAATTTTGGACGCAAAGATAATGGCAAAATTGTAGTATTAATATTGTTTTTAAAGATTGTTGATTTTTAAATCAGAAGCTACGGTTTCGATTTTTTTCGTTTTCTCGATTTGAATCCCTAAAAAAAACTTTAACAAATGCGTAAATTTTCAAGTTTTTTCATTCATGATTTACACTTACTTTTGCGACTTGATTATGAAAAATATCAATTTAATATATCCAGAATTACATTCCCCCAAAAAGATTGTGATAACCATGCATCAAAAGCCAGATGGTGATGCAATGGGGTCAACATTAGGCTTGTATCATTTTCTTATTCAGTTTGGTCATGAGGTAAATGTAATTTCACCAACCAATTGGGCTGATTTTTTAAAATGGATGCCAGGTTGTAACACGGTTTTGGATTACGAAAAAGACGTAAAAAAGTCGGATTTATTAATTGAAAATGCAGATTGGATTTTTTGTTTGGATTTCAATACGCTTAGCCGTACCAAAAATATGGAGACAGCATTGTTGAATGCCCAAGCAACTCGAATTTTGATTGATCATCATCAACAACCACAGAAGGAAGTATTTGGATTTGGTGTGAGTGATACAACAAAAAGCTCAACTGCTGAAATGGTGTATGATTTTATTATGAATTCTGGTTTTGATGATAAAATCAATAACGAAGTAGCTCAATGTTTATACGCTGGTGTAATGACGGATACAGGCTCATTTAGGTTCCCGTCAACTTCTGCGGATGTTCACACAATGATTTCAAATCTAAAAACTAAAGGATTAAATCACAGCATCATTCACGAGGCTCTATATGATAATTTTTCGGAAAATAGATTGCGTTTTATTGGAAATACATTGCTCAATAGAATGGAAGTGATTTATGAATATAACACGGCTTTAATATACATTACGCAAGACGATTTGATA
>CALQKL020000263.1 GCA_943331145.2 Chitinophaga pinensis | reverse complement strand
GATTCAGAGTGGAAAACCTGTTGGCATTTTAAAAACCCATAAAGATTCTCCGCGTGTTTTAATCAGCAATTCGCAGCTTGTACCCAATTGGGCAAACTGGAAACATTTTGATGAATTGGAGAAAAAAGGGTTGATGATGTACGGACAAATGACAGCTGGAAGTTGGATTTATATCGGTAGCCAAGGAATTGTACAAGGTACTTATGAAACATACGGTTCGGCAGCTACAAAACATTTTGATGGTTCTTTAAAAGGAACTTTAAATGTTACCGCAGGTTTGGGTGGAATGGGTGGCGCTCAACCTTTGGCCATTACCATGAATGAAGGTGTTGCACTAGTTGCAGAAGTAGAGGAGTGGCGCATCGACAAAAGATTAGAAACAAAATATCTAGATGAAAAATATCTAAACATTGATGAAGCCATTGATAAAGCACTTCAATACAAATCAGAAGGAAAAGCAATAAGCATAGGTGTTTTGTGTAATGCAGTTAATCTTTTACAGCGTTTAATTGAGCGAAATATTGTGCCAGACACATTAACCGATCAAACCAGTGCACACGATCCATTAATTGGATACATTCCACATCATTTAACCAATGAGGAAGCCAATGCGTTAAGAACCGAAAATCCTGATGAATATATTCGACTCAGTTATGTAAGCATGCGTAAACATGTAGAATTGATGATTGAATTGCAATCTATGGGAGCGGTTACTTTTGATTATGGAAACAACATCAGAGCCAGAGCAAAAGAACAAGGTCTTGAAAATGCATTTGATTTCCCTGGTTTTGTACCCGCTTATATACGTCCTTTATTTTGTGAAGGTAAAGGTCCATTTAGATGGGCTGCATTAAGCGGTGATCCTGAAGATATTCGTGTTACAGATGAATTAATGATGGAACTTTTTCCTGATAATGTGGGTATGATTCGTTGGATGAAAATGGCGAAAGAAAAAATCGCATTCCAAGGATTGCCAGCACGTATTTGTTGGATTGGCCAGGGTGAAAGAGAAAAAGCAGGTTTGGCTTTTAATGAATTGGTAAGAACGGGTAAAGTAAAAGCTCCGATTGTAATTGGGCGTGATCATTTAGATACAGGTTCAGTGGCTAGTCCAAATCGTGAAACAGAAGCGATGTTGGATGGTTCTGATGCAGTTGCTGATTGGCCAATTTTAAATGCTTTGGTAAACACAGCTGGTGGAGCTAGTTGGGTTTCATTGCATCATGGCGGTGGCGTTGGAATGGGCTACAGCATTCACTCTGGAATGGTTATCGTAGCTGATGGCACAGACGATGCAAAAGCAAGATTGAGCCGAGTTTTAAGAAACGATCCAGGAATGGGTGTCATCCGTCATGCAGATGCGGGTTATGAACTTGCACAAAAAACTTCGGATGCGCATCATTTGGATATTAAAAAAAGGTTGGGAAAAGGATAAGGTTTATATTGCTTCGCGGGTTTAAAAAGTCAGAGTGAAAATGAGCGTGAGAGCGAACAATGAGTTTCGACTTTTTTCTTCATTCTCATTCTTTTTCTCGATCTAATCTAAAAAAACTTCATGTCTTTGTGTCAAGAAAACGTTCAAAAGGTTCAAGAAGGGGTTGAAGATTTTCAACCCTTACAAAAGGTTGGGACCATTTTCCATTTATTAGCATCTTTGTTCTATTAAAAAACTTCGTGCCTTTGAGCCTTTGTGTCTTCGTGTCAAGAAAAAAAACTTCGTGCCTTCGCCCCTTTGTGCCTTAGTGTCAAAAAAAAATCGCGTTTACGCGCATTCGTGTTTCAACTCCCTTCACCTCTCGGGGCAAGGGTTGTGGATGGGGCTTCAAACACCAAACACCAAACACCAAACACCAAACACCAAACACCAAACAACAAACAACAAACACCAAACACCATACCCCAAACAACAAAAAAAATAGCCTACGCTTTAAAACCGTAGGCTATTTTTTTTTAATTAGTCTTCTTTTAGAAATCAACCCCAACGCCCAAATTCACATCAATTACACTCATTCTTTGATGCACAATGGCACTTGTTTTACTTCCTCCAGCTGTTAAGTCAAAACTCCATCTTGGCTTCATGTAACTATAGTCGATGTTTGTAAAAATGTTGAAATTATTGGCAAATTTATATTTGAAATCTGTACCCAATTGCCAAGCAAATGCATCCGACCATTTATCAGAAGTAGCTAAAGTGACACCTGAAATTTCTTCCAAATTAAATTTCAATACGGGTGCATTGGCACGTGAATACCCCACTAGGCCTTTTATATCCATAGAAAAATTATCACCAAGGTCAATTGTTCCCATCGGTCCTGCAAGAATGCCAAAATACTGCCAATGATCAGTTGAAGATGGGGTTACAGATATCGGTAAATATCTTTTTGCAGCTCCTTCGTCAACCCCGAAATTTGAAAACATTACTTTACTTGCTATACCAACACTTTTAGAGAGGTGATAGCTTCCTTCCAAATTGATGTTAAATCCTGTTTTGGCAAATCCAGGATCCTGAAAATGATTGTAGTCTGTGGATTTGAAAAATGAAACTGGAAATGCAAATCCAGTTGACAATCCAATGTTAAACTTTTTTGTTTCCATTTTTGATGTAGTCTGACTGTATGTTGCAGATATCATCAAAAGCAATAATGTTGTAATAAACAGTTGTTTTTTCATGTTAATAATTTTAAGTTAAATAATTAATTACTTCATAAAAGTATAATTGATGATTCCCTTTAAAAATGATTTTCGTTGAAGCATATTTGATTTACATCATTTCTTTTTTTTAGGCTTTTTATATGATTTCAATTACCTAATTGTTTTTTGTAGTCATATCTTTTTATTATTGTTTACATGATTTTTATTTTTATAAAATCATCCCTTATGAATGTAGTTTTTGAAAATCTAAGTTTGAAGAAATGTAACCAACTGCTTTCTAATGTTGAGTTTTATGCAAAACAAATAGAAGCTTTAGAAATGATGCTGAATGATGTAATGGTAAGGTTTACCAATAATATTAGTTTCGAAAAAAAATCTTGGTACACGAAATCATTTGAATACAAAAAGGAAGCAATAAGATTAATGAAATTAAAATTGGAAAGTGCTAAAATGGCAATGAGTCATTCTGCATTAACAGAAGTTGAAGGCGAAGAAAATGATTCATACAAACAAATCAAAAAAATGAGTATTGAAGTATATAATCTGGAAAAAGAAATCAATGAATTGAGT
>CALQKL020000262.1 GCA_943331145.2 Chitinophaga pinensis | reverse complement strand
TGCAATTTCGCCCAGCACCACAAGTGAATTTTTTCAAGAATTTCGGTACTGCTCAAATTAAAATTATAGAACCATCCACTCAAGAAGAGTTAGAGATTGAATTTGTGGGGGCAAGAAAAGAAAGCTACACCTATGATAGTCGCAATCCAATTGTGGAATCGGGTAGTTTAGAAGATGACCAGAATAGAAGAGATTTTACCATAAATGCGTTGGCCATCAGTTTAAATAAAGATAATTTTGGTGCGTTGCTTGATCCGTTTAATGGCATTGGTGATTTGGAACTGGGCATCATTAAAACACCATTAAAGCCAGAAGAAACATTTAGCGATGATCCGCTTCGAATGATGCGTGCTATTCGTTTTTCAGCGCAATTGAATTATAAAATTGAAGAAAATACACTTGCAGCCATTTCAAAAATGGCGCATCGCATTAAAATTGTAAGTGGCGAAAGAATTACCGATGAGTTGAATAAAATCTTGATGTGTAAAAAGCCATCAATTGGTTTTGATTTATTATACAAAACCGGCATTTTAAAAATCATTTTTCCTCAAATGGTGGCGTTGGCTGGTGCTGAATATATTGATGGGAAAGGGCATAAAGATAATTTTTACCATACCATACAAGTGGTAGATAATATTGCCGAAAATACCAATGATTTATGGTTGAGATGGGCTGCGGTATTGCACGACATTGCAAAGCCAGCTACAAAAAAATTTGAAGAAGGCCATGGTTGGACTTTCCATGGACATGAAGTGGTGGGGGGCAGAATGGTGCCGAAAATATTTACCCAACTTAAATTACCACAAAACGAAAAAATGAAATTTGTACGAAAGATGGTGGAATTGCATCTTCGTCCGATTTCGTTAACCAAAGAAAATATCACGGACTCAGCAGTAAGAAGATTAATATTTGATGCTGGAGATGATTTGGAATCTTTATTCACCCTTTGCAGGGCGGATATCACTTCTAAAAACAAAGAAAAAGTAAAACGATTTTTATCCAATTTTGAAATGGTAATGGAGCGTTGCGCGGAGGTAGAAGAAAAAGATCATGTTAGAAATTGGCAACCGCCAATAACCGGCGAAATGATTATGGCTCATTTTAATTTGCATCCAAGTAGGGAAGTGGGTGTTATAAAAAATGCCATTCGCGAAGCGATACTAGATGGAATTATTCCCAATGAATATAACGCTGCGTTTGAATTTATGCTAGATCAAGGTCAAAAACTTGGATTGGGTAAAGCATAAAAAAACTTCTTAAAAATTCTATAGCATAAATAGCTGCTTCACTGTTTAAAAGTCTTATATTTGCCTCGGCAAGTCTTATACGGCCAGCTCCTGTTGAACTCCCCCAGGACCGGAAGGTAGCAAGGGTAGATGGTTGAGCGGTGCGATGTAAGTAACTTGCCATTTTTATTTTTACAAATTCCTACACTCTTACATCGTTATTGTTTTTTTTAGCTATCGGTTACACAAAAAAATCGGTAAAAATAAATAAATGGTTGAAACCATTACAAATACAATTGCATTTTATAACCCACGGTTTAAACCGTGGGCTAATGGAACTAAAATTTTTAAATAACCGTTTTAACGGTTTTTGTGATTAAATATCACGATTCAAAAAATGACCAATTTCATTTTCTACAATTCATCTTCTCTTTTTCGCACCAATCTTTTTTTAGCAATCATTTTTTAAGTCAAATCAATTAATTTAGTTTTAAAAAATAAAATGACATATTCATATTTGGCATTAGGCGATAGTTATACAATAGGGGAGCAAGTTCCATTTTTCGAGAATTTTCCAAATCAAACTGTACAATTGTTGCGCAAGCATTTTAAGGCATCGCATCAGTTTAATGCAGCTGAAATAATGGCCAAAACAGGTTGGACAACAGATGAATTGTTGCATCAAATGTCTGAAACAGCATTTTTACCAAAATATGATTTTGTGAGTTTGCTTATTGGCGTGAACAATCAATACCGAGGATTACCCATAGAAAATTTCAAAACAGAATTTATTTTTTTATTACAAAAGGCAATTGATTTTTCGGGCGGAAACAACAAACATGTATTTGTATTAAGCATCCCGGATTGGGGCGTAACCCCATTTGCAGCGGATAGAGATGCAAATAAAATTGCTTTAGAAATTGATGCGTATAATTCAATATGCAAAGAAATTGCAGCACAAAATAACTGTCATTTTATTGACATCACAACATCTCAAAGGCAAGATGGCGCCAACGCTGAATTTTTAGCTGAGGATAAATTGCATCCATCGGGGAAGGAGTATGGTAAATGGGCGGAAAAGTTATTTGAAGGGGTATCGATTAATTGTTTGTAGTTTGTTGTTTGTGGTTGTTTGTAATTGTTTGTAAAAATTTAACACCAAACACCAAACGCCAAACGAAAAACATTTTTCCAATTTAATTTCTTATTTCATTTTTCTGTTGAGAATACTAACAAGTAGTTGTTTGACGGTGTCCATTTCTTCTGCTTTGCTGGATGCAACAAAAATGGTTAAACTGGCTAATGCTTCGTTACTGATAATTGTTTGTCCTAGATCGTTATACATTAATTGATTTCGTTGTAAAAATAATAGAAAACATGCCGCAATTCGCTTATTCCCATCCACAAAAGCATGATTCTTTACTACAAGATAGAGTAACATCGCAGCCTTTTCCTCAATGGAAGGATATGCATCTTGTTCACCAAAACCTTGCATGATTTGATTCACGGCACTGTCAAAACCACCATCTTTTTCTTTGCCAAAAATATCAGTATTGAATTGAACACGCATTTGTTGAACCAAATTTATATATTCATCTATTTCAGGATATTCTGCTTTTGTTGTGTGATTTCCTTTTGTGTCTAATGACTCGTGGTCGTAATCGTCTAGTAGTTGCAAACCAAGGCTATATTGATGAAGCCAGGCGTAGTTTTCATTAATGTTTGCTTGCTCTTCTATGGCTCTGCTAAGAATCCGAATGCCATCGTGGAGTACTTGTATTTCTTTGTTTTTTTGTGCTAAACGTTTTTCATTTATGGCAACTCCTTCTATGAGGTAGTCTTTCAAGCGTTGAGTAGCCCATTGGCGGAATTCAATACCTCTCCGGCTATTTACTCTGAAACCTATTGAAATGATAACATCTAAATTGAAGTAATCTATCTCTCTTGATACCAACCTTTTTCCCTCTTTTTGAACTGTTCGGAAATTCCGAACAGTTGA
>CALQKL020000261.1 GCA_943331145.2 Chitinophaga pinensis | reverse complement strand
GATTCGGTTGCTGCTGAAAAATTAAACGTTTTAACCAGTTCTTTTTTACGTCTTTTGGTTAATAAGGCTAGAGAATACAACTTACCAGAAATTGTTATTGCCTTCATTCAACAATACAATAAGCTAAATAACATTCATCCAATTAAAATAACTACCGCAGTTCCAATTAGCGAGGAGTTGAAATTATCGATTATAGAAAAAATAAAGGCAACTACTTCTTTCCAAAAAATAGAATTAGAAACAGCCGTTAAAGACGAATTAATTGGTGGGTTTACTTTAGAAATGGATGGTACACTAGCTGATGCTAGTATTTTAAGAGATTTGAACGATGTGAAAAAACAATTCAAATCAAATGAATTCATTCATCAAATAAGATAATTTTTTTCTTAATTTCTTATTGCTGCAGATATTTCCTTTATAAGATTGATATCTTTTTCAATTGCATTTCCCACAACAATGATATCAGCACCAGCATCACAATTCTGTTTTGCTTTTTCAGGTGTTGTAATGCCTCCGCCCACAATCAATGGAACTTCAATACACGAAGAAACTTGTTGGATCATTGAGGTAGATATGGGTTTTTGTGCACCACTTCCTGCATCCATGTAAATCAAATTCATACCCAACATTTCACCCGCCATTGCTGTACACATTGCTATTTCATTTTTATTGGAAGGCAAAGGACTTGCATTGCTGATGTAAGAAACTGTTGTAGGAGCACCGCCATCAATGACCATATAACCTGTTGACATAATTTCCAATCCACTCTTCTTTACAAATGGAGCAGATACTACATGCTGACCAATTAACAACTCGGGATTTCGGCCGCTTATAAGCGATAAATAAAGTAGCGCATCCGCATGCTTACTAATTTGTGATGGACTTCCAGGGAATAAAATAACAGGAATATTTGTATTTGCTTTTATGATTTGAATGCATTGGTCTAAATAATCCGAAACCACCAAACTTCCACCAACAAGTAGATAATCCACCTGAGCATCGTTGCATAATTCAGTTAGTTGAAGTACTTGCTTATCATTCACCTTATCGGGATCAACCAATACGGCAAATGATTTTTTATGATTTGATTTCCTGTCTAATAAAGACTGATAAATTCCTTTATTCATTTCTGCAAAAATGTATCTTTTTTTGCGTAAACCGAAATAATAAACGTTTGTAAATGATAAAATCTGTTTATTGGTATGGATATATATTATTTTTGGTAAGAAATTTGAAATTTGAGATAAGAAATAAATGCATTTGGAACAATACTTTCAATACAATAATAAACTGAATATATTTGGTAGCGCTACCGAGTATGATCTTTATGTTGACTTCCAGCAAACTGAAGTAAGTATAGTATTAGAACGAAATTCCCCTCCCATGGAGGGGTGCCAAGAGGGCGGGGTGGCACAATCATCCTATACCAAACGAAATGCCAAAAAAGGTGCAATACTTACTACAATAAATAACAAAAATATTTACAGAAATTTTGTTGAAAACCTCCCACGCAGTTCAAGATTAAATCAATTGGCAAAAGAAAAAAGAAAAGAGGGCATTCTATCTGAAGTATTGTTTTGGAAACAAGTTCACAAAGGATGTTTTCATAAAATAGATTTCGACCGCCAGCGGATTATTGGCAATTACATTGTAGACTTCTATGTGAAAGCATTGGGATTGGTTGTAGAAATAGAAGGAAGCAGTCATGACTATAATCAATCGTATGATGCTGCAAGACAGGCTTATTTAGAAAGTTTTGGATTGAAAGTATTTAGGTGCACAGATTTTGATGTTAAAAAGAATATCAATGCGGTATTTACTTCGTTAGAAGATTTTATCATCAAAGAATTTGGTGGAAATTACACAGAGAATTTAAAATTAGATACCCGAGTAATTCAAAAATTCACCAATTGACAAACTTATTTTTTTATAATGATTGACATCTCAAAAGAGCTGAAATTTAAAACAGCTAGAAGTGGCGGAAAAGGCGGACAAAACGTAAACAAGGTAGAAACCATGGTTGCTGGTTATTGGCATGTCCAAAATTCTGAATTGTTGGACGATGAACAAAAAATCAGGGTTGAATTAAAATTAAAAAATCACATCAGCGACGACGGATTTTTATGGGTGAAAAGTCAAAACGAACGAAGCCAATTGGCCAATAAGCAAGACGTGATTTCTAAAATAAATACATTGGTCAATAAAGCGTTAATTGTACCCAAAAAACGCAAAGCTACCAAACCTACAAAAGCATCGCAATTGAACAGACTAGAATCCAAAAAAAATACATCAGAAAAAAAACAAGTCAGAAAAAAAATTAAAAACGATTTCTAATTCAGTTGAAAAAAAATATCACCATAGCATCGATAATCCTCAGCTTTGTTTTCATTGTTGTACTTAGTGCTATGTATGATCAAAAGAAACCAACCCCAATAAAATTTGTCATTCCAAAAGGTTGGCCAAAACCATCAAAAAATATCTTCGCTAAAAATAAACTTACAGAAGAAGGTTTTCAGCTGGGCAGAAAATTATTTTACGATGGCAATCTCAGCAAAGATGGTCAAGTAAGTTGTGGCAGTTGTCATCAACCATTTGCCGCTTTTTCTAATTACGACCACGATTTTAGTCATGGCGTAAATAACACATTCAGCTCTAGAAATGCCCCATCATTAGCCAATTTGGCTTGGTCGAATTTATTGCATTGGGATGGCGCTATTAATCACCTTGAAGTACAACCGCTCGCGCCATTAACCAATCCCAATGAGATGGCGGAAAACCTAGATTCGGTATTATTAAAACTTCAAAATGATACCAGCTATTTGCGCCTATTTAAAGCAGCTTTTGGCGATCCAATGATCAATAGTCAACGCATGTTGAAAGCCATCGCGCAGTTTGTGGGATCAATGGTTTCATCCAATAGTAAATACGACAAAGTAATGCGCGGCGAAGTCCAATTTACTGGGTATGAATTAAGAGGTTACAACACATTTAAAAACCATTGCGCATCTTGCCATAAAGAACCCTTATTTACAGATAACAGTTTTAGAAATAACGGGATGCCTTTAAATAAGAAAAAAGATATGGGCAGATTTTCTATCACAGGTTTAAAAGAAGATTCTTTGAAATTTAAAGTGCCAACATTACGGAATGTCCAAGTTAGTTTTCCCTACATGCATGATGGGCATTTTTTCTCTTTGTATAAAGTAATGGATCACTACATAAATGGCATTG
>CALQKL020000260.1 GCA_943331145.2 Chitinophaga pinensis | reverse complement strand
TGGTAAAATCACTAAAAAAGCAATCGCACTTTCTTTGGATAATAAAGCAAGGGTAAAAAAAACTGAACCATAAATCAATTGCTTTGCATTCAATTTCATTTGATTAAATGCGGGTATAAAATATAGCCAACTTAAAAACCCAAACAAGGCAGCCAACAATTCATCTCTACTTTTTACACTCGCCACCACTTCAGTATGTATGGGATGTAAAGCAAACAACAACATAATCGCTGTTAATAAATACACATGCACTTCTGAAAATAATTTCAATAAAATGGAGAACAAAATTTGTATGACTAAAATATACAACAACACATTCAACAAGTGTGATTTAGAAGGATTGTTATCAAACACTTGTTTTTCAATCGCGAATGAAAGCAAGGTAATGGGACGATAAGGTTGAAGCCCCGTTGTACCATCAAACATTTCCATACTACCGTGATTGAACAACTCTCCTACGCCTTCAATGCCTTTTTGAACCGAGCTGTGTTTTTGATAAAAAATATCATCATCAAGCGTGTATTCAAAATTCACCGTTTGTCCGTAAACAAAAAAAATAAAAATGGTTAATGCAATACGAATAAAGATGGTATTGGGTTTGCCAGATTCTGTAACAGCAATATTCTCTGTAGATTTTTGCGGATTTGAGTTGGTCGTTTTTTTCATTTTAAACTATAACATTTTACAATCAAAGAAATTTTAAGAATTAATAATTCCCCAAAAGCTTATTTTATAATTTCACCAATCACATTACCCACACAACCATTTGGCATTTGAATATTTAATAACGCAGAAATGGTTGGCGCAATATCCGTCATGTGCACTTCACGATGTGTTTTTCCTGGATTTATATTCCAACCCATAAAAAGCAATGGAATATGTGCATCATAAGGGTTCCAAACACCATGCGTTGTTCCTGTTTTTCCACCGTCGAAAAATCCTGGCTTAGGTACGATTTGAATATCGCCACTTCTACTAGAAAAATAACTATTCATCGCACGTGTTTTGATTACTTCGGGCAACAGTGACATGGATAATAATTTAATGTCGTACACCTGACTAACAAATGATTTTGTAGTTAAAATATCTACAATGGTTTTGCTAATTAAAAAGCTATTTCCATCCCAACCATTTGATAACTCTTTTTGTAAATACAATTGTGCATTTTCCATTTTCACAACGGCATTTGCAACTCCAAATTTTAGTTGAATAGAATCATTCAATTCTTTGATTAAATCCTTATTGCTATAATTTCCACCAGGCATTTTATTGGCATTTAAAAAAGTTGGATTGTGCGCCACACCATGATCGGCAGATAAGAAAAACAAATAATTATTTTTTCCATAAACCCCATCCAAATAATCTAAAAACTCAGCAATATCCTTGTCTAATCTGATATATGCATCTTCTATTTCAATTGAATTGGGACCAAAAGCATGTCCGATATAATCTGTTGACGATAAGCTAACCGCTAAAAAATCAGTTACAGCACCTTTACCAAGCTTTTCGTTTTCAATGGTAGATTTGGCAAAGTTTAAAGTAAATGTATTGCCAAATGGGGTGTATTTAAATGCCGAATATTTTTTTTCTGAAATAGAGCTTAGTTGATGTGGGAAAACATTTGTTTTTTCACCCGGAATAGTGCCTTCATAATCTACATTATCTTTTGTGCTTTCTGTGTATTGATTAATCGGCAAAATGGTTTCCCAATTGGTCGACATGAAACTATCTGGTTGTTGTTTTGCATTAAATTGATTAACCCATTCTGGCAAATCATTCATGTAATAAGTACTTGAAATCCATTTACCCGCTTTATCATCAAACCAATAAGCGGCATTTGCATTATGTCCCGCTGGTAAAATAGCGCCTCTGTCTTTTAAAGAAATGCCAATAGATTTTGATGAAAAATTATTACTTAGTCTTAATTCATCAGCAATGGTTGAGGCAAACATATTTCTAGGACTCATCTTTCCTTCTTCATTATTGCTACCAACGCCCGAAACGGTAGAATCATCTGTACAATAAACCGATTTACCCGAATTTTTATCATACCAATTGTTGCCTACAATTCCATGAATAGAAGGTAAACTTCCCGTGTAAATCCCAGTATGTCCAACAGCAGTATACGTTGGAAGATGTGTAATTAAAGTGTTTTCGCAAGAAAAACCTTGATTGAGTAACCGTTTAAAACCTTTATTACCATAATGATTCTCGAACTTATATAAATAGTCCCAACGCATTTGATCAATAACCAATCCTATGACCAATTTAGGATGCGTTGAAATAACGATTGAGTTTGAAGTAGAAGGGATTATCTTTTTTTCTGAAGCATTAGTTTTATTCACCACTGTTTTTGTTTGGGCAAAAATTGAAACACTCAACAAAATCAAGACGATGAAATTGGTTACTTTATTAAGCATAATTTGATATTTCGACAAAGATAATAGAACAAAAGTTCTGCACAATATGAATGCATGCAAACATGCAATGTTTACAATTATAAAACCAATGCCTTATTTTTGCCAAAAATTACTAACAAACAACGAAAATTTTACTGCAATGGATGTATTTGAAAAACTGGTAAAAGATGGCGGACCAATAGGTCAACATATGGATAGAGCACATGGCTATTTTGCATTTCCAAAATTAGATGGAGAGTTAGGGCCACATATGCAATTCAGGGGAAAAGACATGATTGTTTGGAGTTTGAACAATTATTTGGGTTTAGTAAATCATCCAGAAGTAAGAAAAGTTGATACAGAAGCCGCTGCAAAATATGGTATGGGCAACCCAATGGGTGCACGTATGATGAGTGGAAACTCCGTAAAACATGAGGAGTTGGAAAATGTTATAAGCAAATTTGTTAGTCGTGAAGATACAATGCTCCTAAACTTTGGATACCAAGGAATCATGAGTTGTATTGATGCTTTGGTAAACAGAAGAGATGTTATTGTTTATGATGCTGAATCACATGCATGTATTGTTGACGGCGTTCGTTTACACATGGGACATCGTTATGCATTTAAGCACAATGATATAGAAGATTGTGAAAAACAATTGCAACGTGCAAAAGAATTGGCAGCAAAAAATGGCGGCGGTATTTTAGTAATAACTGAAGGTGTTTTTGGAATGGATGGTGAACAAGGCATTCTAAAAGAAATCGTTGCCCTTAAACAGAAATATGAATTTAGAATATTGATAGATGATGCACATGGATTTGGTTATATGGGACCAACAGGTGCAGGTGCTGATCAAGCACAAGGTTGTCAGG
>CALQKL020000259.1 GCA_943331145.2 Chitinophaga pinensis | reverse complement strand
AGTTTTTCTAATTCGCCTTCGCCTTCCTTTTAATGCTACAACCCACGCTTTTTGTATCAGGAGTAGAAACATTTTTCCCTTGAGAAATTTCAGTCATTGCTTCAACCAAATGATTGCGTGTTACAGCAGCGGCATCATTAGCATTATCATCAATTGCACCATGATAAACCAGTTTCATATTTTTATCAAACAAAAAACACTCGGGCGTTCTGTTTGCACCAAAAGCATCGGCTACTTGATAATCTTTATCAACTACATAAAAACAATTCAATTTTTTTTCAATGGCAAATGCTTGCATTAATTTGTAGCTGTCTTCGCCATTGCGATAAGCTTCGTTGCTGTTTAGCACAATCATTCCAAAATCAAGTTTTGTGGTAAAATCTGATAAATTGGAAATGCGTTCTTCATTTTTAATAACGTAAGGACAAGTATTGCAACTAAACATGACCAACACACCATTGCCTTTTATGGCTTCTTTTATACTGATTTCTTTTCCAGACACATCAAGCATTTTATGTTCTTGCATCGGCATATCCGCACCAATAGGGAGCAATATGTTTGATTTTAATGCCATTAAACAAAAGCAACTTAAAAGGCAAAACAGGAACGTAAATTTTTTCATAAATTTAATATTTGTGTTTAATGTAATTTTTAAACTTAAAATCAAAAGTAAAAAATTAAAATTATTGATTCTATTTTTTATCTATACTGTTAATTTAGGCCAAGTTTTTTACTTTTTATTTTTCACTTTGATGTAATTAATTGTTTTTCTTTTCAATATGCGTTCTTTTGTCAGACAATATTTTTATGGAATTGATGCTAACGTTTAATTCAAATCCAATTAGAATAGCTAAAGAATTAATGTATATTAACGCCATCACCATCATGATGGTTCCAATTGATCCATAAAGCACATTGTACTTACTAAAATTGGTTACAAATACCGAGAATACAAATGAAGATAAAATGCTCAGAAAAGTGGTGGTAATGGTTCCGGGGGAAGTAAATTTCCATTGTTTTTCTACAGAAGGTGCGTATTTGAAAATAAATCCAATGGCAAAGAAAATAAGCAGTAATATTAAAATCCATCTAGAATTTGCAAATACATTTCGCCAAGTAGGATCAGATATTAACCATTCCAGTAAAGCACCTTGTGAAATGAGCAGAATAAAATAAGCTAAAAATAATCCAAAAATAATAACGGTTAATTTAATGGCCATCCATCTAGACAATAAGCCCATTCGTTTTTCAAACCCAAGATATTTTCTTTTATTAAATGAAATAATCAAACCCATCATTCCATTTGATGCAAAAAATAAAGACATTAATAATCCAAGAGACAAAACGCCAATTCTGTTTTCATAAATAAATGAATCCACAAATTTGATCATTTCATGATTGTAAACTTTAGAAGGTACGATGTCGAAAATGATGGCATGTAATTGTTTTTGAATCGATTTTTTCGAAATAAATGGGAGATTTGGAATTAATGTAAATAAAAATAATAAGGAAGGAGGTATGGCCATGATAAAATTATACGAAATAGCGGAAGCTCTTTCTGATAATCCATTAGCTCTTAATTGTTTCAAAAAAAAGCGAAGCACATCATATAAGGGAACACCCTCAAAACCAGGCAGTATCAATGTTTTAGACCTGTTTACTATTATTGCTAGCGGCGTTTTTGTTAGTAATATGCGTTCTATTTTTTTCAATTCTTTTTGGCTTTTTTTCTTAAAATCAGCGTATCTAATGCTTTTTGATAAGCTCTTGCAAATACAAGATGTTGCTGATAATTACTTGCGAAATTTGAATATCCATTAAAATCAGGTTTCGCCACAAAGAAAATATAATCTGTTTTTGGCGCATTTAACACCGCATCGATGGTATTTATTGATGGGGTACAAATTGGACCAGGAGGCAAACCGGCTTTATAATAGGTATTAAAGGATGATGGAAATTCCAAATGCTTATTTAAAATTCGTCTCAATTCGAAATTTCTCATGGCATATTTTACGGTTGGATCAGCTTCCAACTTCATGCCTTTTTTTAATCGATTAAAGTATACACTGGCTATTAATCCTTTGTCTGTTTCTTTAGTGGTTTCTTCTTCTACAATACTAGCAATGGTATAAATTTCTTCAGGTGTAAAACCCAATGATTTGGCTTTTATTGTTCTTTTGCCTTCCCAGAAATAATCGTGTTGCTTTTTTAATCGGTCTAATATTTTTTTGAATGAACCATTCCACCAAAATAAGTAAGAGTTGGGAATTAAAACCGTCATTACCGTATTGGTATCTAATTGATATGGAGCTAGCGAATCATTGCTCATTAAAAAACGAATAACTTCTAATGAATCTGCTTCGAAATTAGTTCCAATTTTTTTTGCAAAATCTTCTTTGGTTCTTAATTTGGTTATTACTAATCGAACATCATGTTGACTTCCAGATTTTAATTTGCGAATTAAGTTGAAAACACTCATCCCATTTGAAATCTCGTATTTACCTGGTTTTATTTGTTTTTTATATCCAGTATATGAAGCCAATAAGTTAAATGTAATATAGCTCGATAGTAATTTTCTTTCTTTTAGATTGGCAAATACATCTTCATAATTATCGCCTGTATGAACATAAAAATACTTATCATTTGAAGCGTTTACGTTTGGCCCCATTACAAACCATAATGTAATAATGGCTAAAACGATTAAAGTTGTTGAAATAATTAAAGCAATTTTTTTCATCAAAAATGATTAGAACTCAATTTAAAATAAAAACCCCGCGTATTATAGCGAGGTTGAATAATTTCACAAATTATTTGCGTACAAATTATGGGTTTGTAGTCGGCATTGTTCCTGTATTTGCAGGAGTAGTTGTACTTGGTTTTTGACCCGAAGTAGAAATATTGTCGATTAAACCATTTTTTTTGTTTGCAGATTCTTTTGGAATAAATGCAGGAGATAATAAACACAACAAACCTACAACAGTCGCAAAAATCCAAGTGCCTTTTTCCAAAACATCAGTAGTTTGCTTTACACCCATTAGTTGATTACCAACACCACCAAATGATCCAGATAGTCCGCCACCTTTAGGATTTTGAATCAATACAATCAATCCCAAAATAATAGAAGCAATAATAATTAAAATTCCAAATAGTATTAACATGTTATTTATGTTTTAAATGTTCTAATTTGTTTGCAAAGTAAATACTTTTAGTAGGATAAAGCAAACTTAATTTTTTAAAAATTTCTTCTGCTTGTTCATATTTCCCTTGTTGTATGT
>CALQKL020000258.1 GCA_943331145.2 Chitinophaga pinensis | reverse complement strand
TTGCATCAAAAGGGATTGAATTCAAATCATTTAAAGACCAAGTTATTTTTGAAAAAAGTGAAGTGGTAAAAGATGATGGCAAACCATATACCGTTTTTACACCTTATAGCAGAAAATGGAAAGCCCTATTGGCCATAAAAGGCATGGAATCTTATGATATAACGCCTAACCATAAACGATTCATAAAAATCATTCCTACAAAAATACCAAGCCTTGAAGAAATGGGATTTGCCAAAACCAATACTCATTCCCCATCTCAAACGATTGACGAATTAATCATAAAAAATTATAAAGAAAAACGAGATATTCCTTCTGTTAATAGCACATCAAAGTTGGGTGTTCATCTGCGTTTCGGAACAGTAAGTGTTAGAAAAATCGCACAAGCTACTGCTTCATTATCTGAAACTTTTTTGAATGAAATCATTTGGAGAGAATTTTACCACATGATCAGTTGGCACTTTCCACATGTTCATCAGCATAAATCATTTAAGCCATTGTATGATGAAATTAAATGGAGGAATAATGAAGATGAATTTGAAAAATGGTGTGCAGGTGAAACTGGTTATCCCATAGTTGATGCGGGCATGCGAGAACTCAATGAAACAGGTTTCATGCATAATCGAGTACGAATGATTGTAGCTTCATTTCTTTGTAAACATCTTTTAATAGATTGGCGTTGGGGTGAGGCATATTTTGCTGAAAAATTGTTGGATTTCGATTTTGCTGCCAACAATGGTGGATGGCAGTGGGCAGCGGGAAGCGGTTGCGATGCAGCGCCGTATTTTAGAGTTTTCAATCCATATCTACAAACTCAAAAATTTGATCCAGCGTTAATTTATATAAAAAAATGGGTACCCGAATTTCAAGAACTAACTTACCCATTGCCAATTGTTGAACATGATTTTGCCAGAAAAAGATGTTTGGAAGTTTATGGATTTACACTAAAGAAATCTGTAGATTAATCAACAAAAATGTTTGATTCATTTACCGACACATTATAGTTAGTCAGCATTTTCTCAATTGCCCTTCTACCCTTTTCGCCTAAAGAAATAGAAAAATCATTTACATACAAATCAATGTGGTTGCGCATTACATCTTCACTCATTTCTTGCGCATGTTTGATTACGTAATCAGCTAAAATTGGATAATTTGAAAAAGCGAATTCAATACTTTGCTTTATCAACTGATCAATTTGTTTTTGTACTACCTTTTCAAGACTTCTTTTTACAACAATGCCTCCAAGTGGAATGGGGCTTTGGGTTTGAGTTTCCCAGAAATCACCAAGATCAATTATTTTATGTAGTCCCTTATCAGCGTACGTAAATCTATTTTCATGAATAATTACCCCTAACCCTTTATCGTTTAAAACAAATGCTTCTATTTCATCGTAACGTAAAAATATTTTATTTTGGGCGTTGGGATAAGCTGTTGAAAATAAAAAATTCGCTGTTGTATTTTCTCCTGGGATTGCAATTTGTTGCTTTTCAATTTCATTTGAATCCTGATGATTTTTGGAAATTAATAACGGCCCAACGCCACTCCCCAATGCACTTCCACTGTTTAGAATAACATAATCATTCATCAGTTTGTGAAACACGCCGTAACTAATTTTAGTAATGTCGAATCTTTGCTCAATTGCATGTTGATTTAATGTTTCAACATCTGCTAATTCAACTTCAAATTCAAAATCTCCTGTATCAATTTTATGATTCACCAAAGCATCAAAAATAAAGGTATCATTCGGACAAGGTGAAAAAGCGAGTGTAAGTTTCATAAGCATTTACATTGATTCAATAATTTGTAATGCAGCCCAATTGGAATTTTTTATTGCATATTTTAATTGCCATTTTGATTTGTCTCTTTCACCAACAAAATTGCTTATTCCCCTGATTTGCAAAAAAGGAATGCCTTCCTGAAGACAAACAAAATGCAAAGCGGCACCTTCCATAGATTCTACATCGGCTTGATATTTTCCCTGTAAAATGCCTATCTGTTCCATTTCATCTGTAAGACAATTGACCGTTATCCCTTTTGCTTCCTTCAAACTTAATTGCATTTTAAATTCGTTTTCCAACATTCCTTTTTTGAAAGGGAATTCATTTAGACCGTTAAAATTCAAATCAAATATTGAATGGAATTTTTTGTTTTCAATAGCGCCTAAATCTGCAAAACAATCAGATTTAACAAAAACGACATCACCTAATTTAAAGAATTCTTTAAAACTTCCAGCAACACCAACTTGTAAAATAAAATCGTATTTTTTATAAGCGATTTTTTTTAAAAGATTATAAACCGTTGCAGGAGTACCAACACCTGTAATCAAAAAATCGGCTTCGAAATGTGCAGACATTAAAGGTTGAATTTCCATTTGTGTAGCCGCAATGACGAGTTTATTCATGGATCAATTTTGATATTTATGATTTGATGTACTGAATATTCGTGTTTTAAAATATTAAAAAGGACACAAGCTCATTTCAGTAAGTGGCACAAATTTCGGGTATCGCGTTTACATTTTACAGAATAGTATCTACATTTGTAAAAAATCGAGGAAAATCAATGGTATATATCACCAGAATAGAACATTTTAACGCTGCACATAAATTATATAATCCAAAATGGACAAGGGAAGAAAACGAAGCCGTTTTTGGAAAATGTGCCAATGAAAATTGGCATGGCCATAATTTCGAACTACACGTTACTTTAGCGGGTTTGCCAAATCCTGAAACTGGTTTTGTATTTGATGTAAAAAAACTAAGTGGCATCATCAAAGAACATGTTACTGAAAAATTAGACCATAAAAATTTAAATGTAGATGTAGATTTTATGGCTGGTAAAATTTGTTCGATAGAAAATTTAGTTATCGGCATTTGGAATGAGTTAAACCCACAACTTCCTGCAGAAATAAAACTTCATGCATTGAAACTATATGAAACACCAAGGATTTATGTAGAATATTTTGGTGGGAAATAAAAAAAAGCAGTCCCTTCATTAAACAATTTTATCTATTAAACGTTAAATAATTATGAGCAACAAATTTTCCGTTTATAGGAAAGAACATTTTAATGCAGCGCATCGTTTAAACAACCCCAATTGGGACGAATCCACCAATCAGAAAGTGTTTGGCAAATGCAACAATCCGCATTATCATGGTCACAATTACGAGCTTATTGTAAAAGTAGTTGGCGAAATAAACCCAGAAACAGGATATGTGATAGATATGAAGGAACTAAGCACAATCATTGATACGCATGTATTAGAACATTTTGATCATAAAAATTTGAACGAAGATTGTA
>CALQKL020000257.1 GCA_943331145.2 Chitinophaga pinensis | reverse complement strand
TATTAAACCCCTTGATAATCGTGACTGATTATAAATTTGGTAAGAATTGGTAATTTTTGTGCTGCCAAATGGAATGCTTCTTTTGCTACCTGAGCTGGAACGCCATCTGCTTCGAACAAAATTCTTCCTGGTTGTACAATTGCTGCCCAACCTTCAGGATTACCTTTACCTTTACCCATCCTTACTTCCGCTGGTTTAGCAGTAATTGGTTTATCAGGGAAAACTCTAATCCATACGTTTCCTTCTCTTTTCATATGACGCGTCATTGCCTGACGAGCACTTTCAATTTGACGATTTGTTAACCATACACTATCAAGCGCTTTTAATCCGAAGGTTCCAAAAGCAAGCGTTGCGCCTCTTTTAGTATCACCTTTCATTCTTCCTTTCTGTGTTTTCCTGTGTTTGGTTCTTTTTGGTTGTAACATCTTATTCTAATTTACTAATGTTATTAATTTTTTTTGTGTTGTTTTCTAAAACACATATTATCTTCTTCCTCCTGTGCTACCTGAATTACGTCTGTCTCCACCACCTCTTTCTCCACCTCTACCACCACCTCTTCTGTCATCACCACTTCTTCTATCAAAACCACCTGATGGTCTTTCTGGACCTTCGTTTTTAGCTCCTGCTATAACATTTGGATTTAAATCTCTTTTGCCTAAAACTTCACCTTTACAAATCCAAACTTTAATACCTATTTTACCATAAACTGTTAATGCGAATAAACTAGCATAATCAATATCCATACGTAATGTATGTAATGGTGTACGACCTTGTTTGATTTCTTCACTACGAGCGATCTCAGCACCACCTAAACGACCACCAACTTTTACTTTGATCCCTTCCGCTCCCATTCTTAATGCAGAAGCAATGGCCATTTTGATTGCACGTTTGTAGTTGATACGATTTTCAATTTGACGAGCAATAGTATCACCAACGATTTGTGCATCAAGTTCTGGACGACGAATCTCTAAAATGTTGATTTGTACATCATCCTTAGCAACCAATTTCTTAAGCTCTTCTTTTATTCTATCAACTTCTCCACCACCTTTACCAATGATGATACCTGGCTTTGATGTGTGAATGGTTACGATTAATTTATTTAATGTACGCTCAATTACAATTTTAGCAATACCGCCTTTGCTGATACGTGCATTCAGATAGTTTCTAATTTTATCATCCTCAATTAATTTGATTGGATAATCTTTTTTACTTGCGTACCAATTGCTATCCCAACCACGGATGATTCCTAATCTAGCTCCTATCGGATTTGTTTTCTGACCCATATTCGGTTTTTAAATATTAGTTTGTGTTTGTCTTTTTAATTTTATTTTAAACAGCTTCTACAACTTCCACGTTTTCAACTACTTTTGAAGCTTTCTTAGAAGTAGCTGTTGAAGCATCAACAATTACTGTTACGTGATTGCTACGCTTACGAACTCTGTAACCACGACCTTGTGGAGCTGGACGCATACGCTTAATTACTCTTGCACCGTCAACAAAAATTGTTTTTACAATTAAAGTAGATTCATCAGCGCCTTCGTTTTTTTGCTTCCAATTGCTTATTGCAGAAAGAACCAATTTGCGTAAAGGCACAGCAGGATGTTTTGGATTGTGCTCCAATACCGCCAATGCTTTTTCTACTTTCATTCCACGAATAAGATCTACTAACAAACGCATTTTACGAGGCGATGTTGGGTAGTTGTTTAATTTTGCAATTGCTTCCATTTTTACTATTTTTTTAGTTTAGGTTACCTAAACAATTTTTTATCCTTTTTTACTTGAGTGACCTCTGAAATTTCTTGTTGGTGAAAATTCGCCTAATTTGTGTCCAACCATGAATTCTGTTACATAAACTGGAACGAATTTGTTTCCATTATGTACTGCAAATGTTTGTCCTACGAAATCAGGTGTAATTGTACTTCTTCTACTCCAAGTTTTAATTACAGATTTTTTTGCTTTTCCTTCGTTGATCGCCATAACTTTCATTTCAAGTTTAGCTTCAATGTAAGGACCTTTTTTTAACGAACGAGCCATGTTTAAATTGGTTTTTGTTTATTTTTCAACCGAGGTTGAATATTTTAACAAGTTTGAAATGATTATTTATTAGGTAATTTTTTACCGTTTCTTCTTTGGATGATCATTTTATCAGATCCTTTTCCTCTTGTTCTGGTAATTTCTCCTTTAGCATATTTACCTTTACGACTACGAGGATGTCCACCTGATGAACGACCTTCACCACCACCCATCGGGTGATCAACAGGGTTCATCGCTACCGCTCTCGTTCTTGGTCTGATACCTTTCCAACGATTACGACCTGCTTTACCCATGCTTTCCAAGTTATGATCGCTGTTACTTGTTACACCTACTGTAGCATAGCAATTGATCAATACTTTTCTTAACTCACCACTTGGCATTTTTAATACCGCGTATTTTCCTTCTTTATTGGTTAACTGAGCTGAAGTACCTGCACTACGTACTAAAATTCCACCTTGTCCAGGTTGCATTTCAATATTGTGTACGTTTGTACCCAAAGGCATGAATTTCAACATTAACGCATTTCCTAATTCAGGAGCTGCATTATCTCCACTCATTACAGTTTGACCAACTTGCAATCCTTGAGGAGCAAGTATATAACGTTTTTCTCCATCTGCATAAGATAATAAAGCGATGAATGCGGTACGATTTGGATCGTATTCAATTGTTTTAACTGTAGCTGGAATTTCTTTTTTATTTCTTTTAAAGTCGATGATACGATACATGGTTTTGTTACCACCACCCATATATCTCATTGAACGACGACCTTGTGCATTTCTACCTGCAGTGTTTTTTTGTTTTTCAACCAAAGACTTTTCAGGAACATTCGTTGTAATTTCAGCATAGGCGTTGCCTATTCTCCATCTGGTTCCTGCTGTAATTGGTTTGTACTTTCTTAATGCCATTTTAATTTCTTTTTTTTGTCAAAACTTTGCGGTGTTGACCACCATTCATGATTAAATATTCGATATTATACTGCTGAGTATAAATCTATCGTTTCGCCGGCAACAACAGTTACCATTGCTTTTTTCTTAGCTGGTTTACGACCAACGATGTATCCTGCTTTTGTGTATTTTGATTTTAATTTAGAAGGAACAACCATTGTATTCACTTCTTCAACCTGTACGCCATAAAATAACTCAACAGCTTTTTTAATTTCTAGCTTGTTAGCTTTTCTATCTACTACAAAAGCATAGCGATTGAATTTTTCTGATTGCTTATTTGCTTTTTCAGATAAAATTGGTTTTATTAAAACGTCAGAAAGTTTCATATTCTTTTATTAATGTTTTG
>CALQKL020000256.1 GCA_943331145.2 Chitinophaga pinensis | reverse complement strand
CAATATTTTGAAATCCATCGCTTCCTAAAATGATTTCAAATTGATGATTGGGATATTTTTCTTCAAGATATATTAATGTGTTTATGGTATAAGAAGGTTTTGGAAGATTGAATTCTATATTACTTGCTTTTAATTTATTCGTATTTTCTGTGGCCAATCTTACCATGTTCAATCTTAATTGCGCATTAAGCAATTGATGTTCTTGTTTGAAAGGATTTTGCGGGGAAACGACAAACCATACTTCATCTAGATTTTCATTTTCTACACAATGATTTGCAATGATCAAATGACCAATATGAATGGGATTAAAAGAACCGAAGTATAGTCCTACTTTCATTTTTTATATTATTTCTTCCACGATAATATTTTCTGCTTCTTTTAAACGAAGGCTTAAATGATATCCAGAAACCAAAATAGAAATCGGGTCTTTAAATGGAGCAATGTTTTCTATTTTTATTATTTCACCAGGAACACAACCCATCTCCATTAACTTCAGATATAAATCTTCATTTTCAAATGATTTAATCATTACCGTTTTCCCCGATTCAATTTCTGATAGTTTTTTAAACATTACTATTATTTGGTTGTAAAGATAATTAATAGATAATCTTTTTACTTTTGGTGTTCAATTTATTCTTTATGGAAATCAATTTATTTTTTCAAAATGCCATTTCATTAAAGGAACGCGGCAAGTTAAAATCATTTATTATCTTTTTAATGAAAAAAGAAGGATTTAAGCCAAAGGACATTTCTATAATTTTTTGTTCGGATGAGTATCTTTTAGATATTAACAAGCAACATTTAAATCACAATTATTTTACGGATATAATAACTTTTGACCTTACTCCAAAAGGTGATAAAGAAACCACTGCCGAATTATACATTAGTACAGATCGCGTTAAACACAACGCGAAGGATTATAATACCACCATTTCCAATGAGTTACACCGAGTAATATTTCATGGAATTCTTCATTTGTGCGGTTATAAAGACAAATCGAAGAATGATATCAAAATAATGCGTGAAAAGGAAGCACACTACTTGGGTTTATACTTTAATGCATAATGTTCCACGTGGAACATTTATTCTTCCATTCAAAAAGTTCTACCTAATGTTCCACGTGGAACATTCAAACCTATCCAATCAAAATCTTCAATATAAAGAAGGAGATCAAAACGAATACGCTTCCCACCAATAAACCATTAAACCAGCGTAGCGTTTTAAACATTTTTCTATTCAAAAATTATCTTCTGCGTATTATCTTTGTACCTATGTTTCAAAAATATGATGTTATCGTTGTTGGTGCGGGTCATGCGGGTTGTGAAGCCGCTGCTTCTGCTGCAAACTTGGGCAGTAAGGTGTTGCTTATTACCATGAATATGCAAACCATCGCTCAAATGAGTTGTAATCCTGCCATGGGTGGAATAGCAAAAGGACAAATTGTAAAGGAAATAGATGCTTTGGGTGGATACAGCGGTATTGTTACCGATAAAAGTATGATTCAGTTTAGAATGTTGAATCGTTCAAAAGGTCCGGCAATGTGGAGTCCAAGAGCACAAAGCGATAGAATGTTATTTGCCGCAACATGGAGAGAAATGCTAGAAAACACACCAAATGTTGATTTTTACCAAGATACAGTCGTAGAACTTTTGGTAAATAACCATAAAGTAGAAGGTGTTATCACGAGTTTGGGACATAAAATAAAGTCGAACTCGGTGGTATTAACTAATGGAACATTTTTAAATGGCGTAATTCATATCGGAGAAAAGAATTTTGGAGGCGGAAGAGTGGCCGAAAAATCGGCAAAAGGGATAACAGAACAACTTGTTTCACTCGGTTTTGAAAGCGATCGCCTTAAAACAGGTACACCTCCTCGTATTGATGGTAGAAGTTTGGACTATTCTAAAATGGAGGAACAAAAAGGAGATGATGAAATTGTTGGGTTTAGTTATTTGGAAAAACCTCAATTAAAAGCCGAAGATCAAAAAAGTTGCTGGATAACCTATACAAATGAAGAAGTTCACAGCTTACTAAAAGACGGATTTGAATCAAGTCCAATGTTTAAAGGCAGAATTCAAGGAACAGGACCAAGGTATTGTCCGAGTATTGAAGATAAAATAAACCGATTTGCTGAAAGAGATAGACATCAACTTTTCGTAGAACCCGAAGGTTGGAATACAATTGAGATCTATGTAAATGGATTTTCTACTTCATTATCAGAGGAAGTTCAAATAAAAGCACTTAAAAAAGTACCAGGTTTTGAAAATTGCAAAATGTTCCGTCCTGGATATGCCATAGAATACGACTTTTTTCCACCAACACAGTTAAGTTTTAGCTTAGAAACTAAGCATATTAAGAATTTATTTTTTGCTGGTCAAATAAATGGAACTACTGGTTATGAAGAAGCCGCTTGTCAGGGATTAATGGCAGGAATTAACGCACATCAGGCCTCTAGAGAATTAGAACCCTTTGTATTAAAAAGAAGCGATGCCTATATTGGCGTACTCATTGATGATTTAATCAACAAAGGAACCGATGAACCATATCGGATGTTTACCAGTAGAGCTGAATATAGAACACTACTGCGTCAAGACAATGCAGATATCAGACTCACAGAATTAAGTTTCAATTTAGGATTGGCATCACAGGAAAGATTGGATAACTTAATTAAAAAACAAAATGACGTAGTTGTATTGAAAGACTACTTGCAAAAAGAAAATATTGAACCATTAGAAGCAAACGAATATTTAGAAAGCGTAAAATCATCAGCTTTATTAAATAAACAAAAAGCAGCTCAGTTGTTGCTTAGACCAGGCGTGGATCTTAAGTCAATGATCAATAATATTCCTTCCATTCAACCTTTCTTAAACAAGTTTGAATACGATTCGTTAGAACAAGTAGAAATTCAGCTTAAATACGAAACCTATATAGAAAAGGAAAAAGAAATGGTTCAGAAAATGAGCCAACTTGAAAACTTAATTATTCCAGATAATTTTAATTACGATAATTTGGTCTCATTAAGTAACGAAGCCCGTCAAAAATTCAATAAAATCAAACCAAAAACATTGGGTCAGGCATCTAGAATATCAGGCGTAAACCCTAGCGATGTTCAAATTCTATTGTTGTTCATGGGCAGATAATATTTATATAAATCATAATATATAAAAATGTCATTATGTAGCATTTAACTTAAATTATCCCTTGAAATCTCAGTTAAAATGCTTTTGTCTTTGGTGTAAAGATTGATTTTCATAGATTAATAAAATGCAATACACGACCAACAAAATTGAATAATTTCAATACATAATGACATTAAAAAAAACTGGATT
>CALQKL020000255.1 GCA_943331145.2 Chitinophaga pinensis | reverse complement strand
GGCGAATTAGATATCATGGAAATGGGTTCTCAATCTGCTCGCTTTGCCAATCTCATCAATAAACAAGTTTCAGGAGCTACTCATTGGAGCAATAATGGCGCACAAGCGGATGCCGTTGGTATTATAAATTCTTCCGTTGATTTGAATAATGATTATCACGTGTATAAAATGGTTTGGACTGCACAATCCATTAACATGTATTTAGACAATGTTTTATTCTTTACACAAAACATTACAAATCCTGTTGCAAATGGGTTAACTGAATTTCATAACCCCCACTTTTTAATACTTAATCTTGCCATTGGTGGTGGTTATACAGGTATTTTAAATCCTGCAGATATTACAGCAACTTTTCCATCAAAAATGTATATCGATTATGTGAGAATTTATCAAAATCCTGGTGATGAAATCAACTTTGGATTAGATAATAGTACTTCAGGAAATTATGGTGTTTTTTCAGAAACAACACCGAAAACGGATTCACTTACGATTGGCACAAATGCATCACTTAGTTATTGGAATAATTTAACCAATATAGCAGGTGCTGTTCCATTTGAAGGAAACAATGTATGGGCTGTTCGTGCCAATGCAGGAAACTGGTTTGGATTGGGAGTTGATAATAAGTACATTAATTTGTCTACACATACCGCAGGGGCTTTAAAATTTAAATTTAAAACCAGCTATCAAGGGCAATTCAAATTTGGCTTGAAATCATCTGATGGAGATGCTTGGGTAAATTTTCCGGCTTCATCGGTACAATATGGATTAATCAGAGATGGCAACTGGCATGAAGTGATTATCCCACTTACGGCATTTAATAGTCCATCAACCGGAAACTATATTGATTACGGTGCAGTGAAGTATGCATTTATGTTTACGGGTGATGCGCCAAATACTACTGCTGATTTTTATATGGATGATATTTATTTTTCAAAAAATAATGTATCATCTCCTTCGCCTACATTGAGTAATTTTTCAATACCTGCTAAGGTTTTGGGAGACGCGCCATTTACGATTACACCACCGGTGAGTAATAGTGGGGGAGCATTTTATTACAGCAGTAGCAATACTTCTGTAGCTACAATATCTGGTAACACAATTACCATTGTTGGTTCAGGGAATGCTATAATTACAGCTACTCAATCTGCGTTTGGAAATTTTGGATCAGCATCTATCACAGCAAATTTACTAGTTACTACGCCTATACTTTCAACTGCTGCACCAACACCTCCTTTAAGAAATGCTTCGGATGTAATTTCTTTATACAGCAATGCATACACGGCTTTAGCTGGAGTGGATTTAAATCCTGGTTGGGGACAATCAACAGTGAATACAGATATCCTTATTTCTGGAAATAATACCCGAAAATTAGAATCATTTAATTACCAAGGTATACAACTTTCAGGTTCGGTAAATGTGTCCGCAATGAATAGTGTCCACATTGATATATGGACGCCAAACTGTACGCAATTTAATTTGTATCTCATTAACACAAGTCCTTCAATTGTTGAACAAAAAGTTACATTAACACCAACTTATTTAGGTTGGAATAGTTATGATATTGCATTAACCAATTTCAATTTAATAAACTTAAGCAATGTTAATCAGTTGAAGTTTGATTGCTTGCCATTTGGAACTTCAATCATATATTTTGACAATCTTTATTTTTGGAAGACGTCGAACACACCAATCCTTTCTAATTTTTCGATACCAGCAAAAGTTTTAGGAGACCTGCCTTTTACAATTACGCCTCCAACAAGCAACAGTACTGGTGCATTTAGTTACACAAGCAGCAACACTTCAGTTGCAACAATATCAGCCAATCAAATTACTATAGTAGGCGTTGGAAGTTCAACAATAACGGCAAATCAAGCCGCTTCTGGAATTTATAGTGCTGGTTCAACAACGGCAAATTTTGTGGTAGGAAATCCTGCGCCAAGTGCGCCATTGGTTTCTGCAAGTCAGCCTCCAGCGAGAAATAGTACAGATTATCTATCCATTTTTAGTGACGCATATACCAATTTATCAGGAACCGATTTCTTTCCAAATTGGAATCAGTCAACTGTTGTAACCAACATTTTAATTGGAAACAATAACGTTAAAAAATACGAATCATTTAATTATCAAGGCATACAATTGGCTAGCGTAATAAATGTAAATGGCATGGAGAAAGTGCATATTGATATTTGGACTCCAAATTGTACTGCATTTGATTTTTATTTGGTAAACACGACACCTTCTTTAGTAGAACAAAAAGTTACATTAACCCCAACATTTTCTGGTTGGAATAGTTTTGATATCGCTTTGTCAAATTTCAATACTGTAGCATTAAATAATATTACCCAGTTTAAATTTGTTGGAGTACCATTCGGAACGGCAACTGTGTATTGGGATAATTTATATTTTTGGAAAACATCGGCAATAACAACGCCAACCATATCAGTTACACAACCTACATGTGTAACGCCATCAGGAAGTGTACAAGTAACCTCGACTACTTCAGGCTTGACATTTAGTATCGATGGAATAAATTACACCAACACAACTGGCTTGTTTACTGGCCTTACGCCGGGTAGTTATCAATTAACTTCAAAAAATTCATTGGGAAATATTTCTAGTGCTGTTTCATTTACGATAAATCCATTACCAAATTTACCTCAGCCTGTAACCGCTATTTTCGGTACACGCAACATTAATCAGTGCGATACTTTACAAACATATTCATTGACTTCGGTAGCAGGATACACATATAACTGGGCAGTAACGGGAACGGGTAATCGAATTTTATCTGGACAAGGAGCAAGTGCGGTGAATATGGTGATGAAATCTGCAGGGGTGATTTCTGTAACGCCAATAAATACATGTGCTTCAGGCACGGCAACTAGCATTTCAATTTTGAAATCGGTTCCAACTACACCAACATTGTTAACATCAAGCGGTACAAATGTTTGCGGTTACACGCAGTCAGCTTTTTTAATATCGGGTATAAAAGATACGTTTAGAACAAATACAATTTCTGGAGCAACGGGTTATTTATTTGAAACACCTGTTGGTAGTTTGGTACAACAATTAAATGATACCACAATAGCCGTTGTTTTTCCCGACACAATAACGGTTACTACATCATCACCAAAATTTATTAAAGTATATAGTTTATCATCTTGTGATACAAGTTTGGCTAAATCAATTGCGTTAACAAGAACAGTAGTAGCAGCTCCAACTGCTGTTACAATTACTCCATTACAAACCAACGTTTGTGGCGCTAGAAAATATCGTTACTCAGCTCCAGCATTACCAGCGGGTGCATTGGGTTACGTATGGTCATTCGAAGGAAGCTTGTTCAGCGGTTC
>CALQKL020000254.1 GCA_943331145.2 Chitinophaga pinensis | reverse complement strand
TTTAAATGTTTTAAAGATTTCTTTAAGTCATACGCATTCCCATCTTTCGATACCGGAATTTCTTTTTTCTTATTTTTATATTCATTGATCGCAGCATGGTATTTTAACCTTGACGCGTAAACTTTATTTGCGATAGCTGAAAACACTGTCCCTGACATCACAGAACCGTACACATTTTCCCCTAATGCTTCTACAGAAACGATACAAGAATACAAAGGTCTTTTTGCAGGGAAATAGCCTACGAACGATGCCATAAAAATTCGTTGTCCTTTTACATTTGATTTGTACTTATCGTTCAATACTTGAGCAGTTCCGGTCTTACCCGCAATTTCAAAATAAGAAGAGGTCAACTTTTTACCCGTTCCATTTTTCATTACCCCTTTCAAGCAACCTTGCAATATTTCCAATGTTTTTTTAGAACATATTTTCTGACGCAGCACCACTGGTTGAAATGTTTTAACAACCTCAACCCCTCTTCGAATTTCCTTTACAAACTGAGGACGAACCAATTTACCATCATTCGCAACCGCATTGTAAAAAGCCAATGTTTGAAGTGGCGTTTGTTGGAACTCATAACCAACAGCCATCCATGGCAGTGAAATTGCTGACCAATTTTTTGTTCCAGGACGTGTCACTGTTGGTATTGCCTCACCTATCAAATCGATTCCTAAAGGCTCCGTCAATCCAAAATCATCTAAATGCTTAACAAATTCTTGTGGTTCATCTCTGTACGCCTTAAAAATGATTTTTGAAATCACGTTCGATGATTTTTCAAATGCTTGCTGAATAGTAATACGGCCATAATTATGTCTTTTCGCTTCATTCAAGGTTTTTCCGTAATACGTATAACTGCTTGCGCACTTAACAGAATCTGTGATTTCAAATTTACCATCTTCCAAACCAGCCATCAATGAAGCTAATTTAAAAGTTGAACCAGGAACTTCTTTAACACCAATTGCTTGATTAAATGTTTCGTAATAATTCCCATCCTCTTGGTTTAAGGTCAAATTTGCAATTGCTTTCACAAACCCAGTTTTAACATCCATTACAATTACGCATCCGCTATTGGCTTTTTGACTTTTCAACTGATTGTGTAATTCATTTTGTGCAACCTCTTGAATCTCTTTATCAATTGAACTGATTACATCTGCCCCATCAATACCAGCCCTAAGTACTTTTCCTGTTTTTTTCCACCCTGTGGCCAATTTTTGTTCTAATTCAATTCCAGGCTGGCCAAATAAATATTCGTAGTAAGCCCCTTCAATTCCTACTCTAATTTCTTTATTATTACCCTCTTTTTTTTTATAAAACCCTAATGTTCTTTGTAATAAATCACCAAATGGTCTTTTACGACGAGTTGATTCAATCTCAATTAATCCACCTTTATTTCTTCCTCTATCAAAAATAGGAAACTTACGTAATCGATTTCTTTGTTCATTGGTAACTCTTTTTTTAATCAAAATATAACGATTGTCTCTTTCTCTTTGTGTTCTGATGTAATTCGACCACTCTCTTGCGCTCATATTGGAAAACATTTCAGACAATTTCTCCCCCAATTTCTCTATATTTTCATCAAAGATTTTTTTGTTTTTTAGAGCCGTTGGATCCATATAAATATCAAAGAACGAAACAGTTGTTAAAAGTGTAGTTTGATTGCAATCCAAAATATTCCCCATTCTAGAGGGTTTTTCAACTGTACGTGTTGGGATTTCTCTTAAAGTGATGCTGTCCTTAGAATTAAAGGTATCACTTGCCCCATTGAACTGGATCAAAAAAGTTTTCACCAACACAAAAACAAGACCCACTATAAATGCGCCAAAAACCAAATAGGAACGTACTACTATTTTATCTTTATCTGTCACTCTTGTTGGGTTCTTTTTATTCTTATCACTTTTGCAGGTTTCGTAGTTTCATACAATCCCACATTTTTTAATTTATTCACTAATTCGTTTCTTCGTGTTCGTATTTCTAAACGCGCTTTAGAATCCACATAATCTGCAGATCTTGCATTTAATTTTTCTTGTGCTTTCTCCGTTCTTTTAATTAAATCTTTTGCGTAATACCCTTTCGCTATCAAGAAAATGAGCATAAAAAAGATAAAAAAGACATATGCTAAGTTTTTAATAACAAAATCCTTGATTAAAAATTCACCATTTAAGAGTTGAATCAAGCTAAAACCTGATTCTACATTTTTCTTCTTTTTCTTCTTCTTTTTAGTCTTTCCTGAAGTTTCACTTATAGGAGTGATTACATCTTCAGGACGTATGTATTCATTTTCCATTTGTCCTTTCAGCTATTCTTAATTTCGCGCTTCTTGCGCGCGAATTCAACTCCATTTCTTCCTCAGTTGGGCTTATTGGTTTTCTAGTAACATCCGAAAAAGGTTTTAATATGTTTCCAAAAAAATCTTTCTCTATTGAACCGTCCAAATTTCCACGTTTCATGTAATTTTTCACCAATCTGTCTTCTAATGAATGGTAAGACATCACCACCAATCTACCTCCTGGTTTTAATACCTCTGCTGTTTGCAATAAAAACTTCTCTAATACATCCAACTCATTGTTTACTTCCATGCGAATAGCCTGAAAAACTTGGGCGAAAAATTTGTGCTCTTTAAACTTTGGTGCGATAGGCTGTAATACAGCAATTAATTCTCCAGTAGTTTTAATTGGAGTTGCTTGTCGTCCTCTACAGATTGTGCCTGCTACTTTCCCTGGGGAAGTAACCTCACCGTATTTACGTAAAATCTTAATTAACTGTTCTTCTTCGTATTCATTCACCACATTCATCGCTGAAAAAGCTCCATTCTGATTCATTCGCATGTCCAATGGATCATTCGTACGAATTGAAAAACCACGCTTTCCTTCATCAAACTGATGCGATGACACTCCTAGATCCGCTAAAATACCATCTACTTTCTCGATTCCTAAAGAACGCAAGTAGTTTTTTAGAAAGGCAAAATTGGAAGGAATCAACTGAAAATTTTCAGCTTCCCAAACATTCGCTAAAGCATCAGGATCTTGATCAAATGCAATTAATTTACCTTGAGCAGATAATTTTGAGAAAATTGCACGGGAATGTCCTCCCCCACCAAAGGTAACATCAATGTAAATGCCATCAGGGCGGATATTCAATCCTTCCAAGCATTCAGTTAACATTACTGGTATATGATAGTTTATTGTATTATTCGTCTCCATCTAAATCACCCATTACTTCCTCTGCTAAATCAGCAAAGTCTGCCATGTTTCCTTCGATAATATCGAAGTATTTGGTTTTATCCCAAATCTCTATGCGATCATTATAGGCAATAAGCATAACGTCTTTATCTAAACCAACACGTTCCATCAATG
>CALQKL020000253.1 GCA_943331145.2 Chitinophaga pinensis | reverse complement strand
TGTTCGCGAAGTTAATGAAATGAAATATGAAAGCAAAAAGAGGGTTGAGTAGGGGTTGAAAATTTTCAACCCTTACAAGGGGTTTGTGATGTTTATGAAGTTCCAGAGGTTTAACGGTTTAATGGCTTAAGTCGCTACGCTGGTTACCAAACTCCAAACTCCAAACCCCAAACCCCAAACAATAAACAACTACCGTACTAATAAATCACAAGGTTTCAACCCCGTATGATTTTTAAAACCGGTACTAAAATGAGAAATGGAAGAATATCCCAACATTGCGGATACTTCGGTTACGCTAAGTCCTTTTTCGTAAAGTAAATACTTGGCATGCTCCATACGTTGACTTTGATAAAAATCAAAAATGGTGGTACCGAATATTTCTTTAAACCCTTGTTTTAAATAACATTCATTGATGGCTACTTTTCGGCTAAGCGCTTTAATGGTTATGGGTTCTCCAATGTGTTGCAACAGTATTTCCCTTGATTGGATGATTTTTTCGCGGTCTTCTGGATTTGATAAAAATTTACAACCAAAGGTTGTTTCATCTTTGCTGCCCAACATGCAATCGGTACTGTATAAAAGGATGATTTGTGTTTGCGCGTTTATGAAAATGTTTTCTCTTGTGTCGGTGTAATTATGGTTTAACAAGGCCTGAATTGCAGAAGTGGTTTTACTGCAAAGTGGTCCAATTTTGTTAAAAGATTCGTTATGTGAAAATGAAACAACGGTATCAATAAGCGTACCATCATTTTTATTCGATTTCGCAAATTGGTTTAAATAGCTAGGTGTGTATATAAAACTCAATACATCAACACTTTCAATCTTTTCGATACAGCTCGAAGATTCACTAAATTTGCAGCGATCGCATTCCATTAATTTTTCTCGGCAGTAATAATTTCCAGAAACACAAAATCGAAGTTCAAGATGATTTTCTTCTGGGTGTTGTAAATCAAAATGATAAATCAACATGCCAGAATCTTCAATTTGCCAATTGGGCTGTTTGCGATATCTTTTTATCGAATATTTTACAGATCCAGGCACTTGTCGGTTGATATCTTGCAAAATATTCACTTCGTCGTAAAGTAGTGGCAAGAAGCTCGAAATGTCTAATATATTGGGTAGCGATTTCATTTTTTAATAGCGCGTAAAGTTAGCGATAATAAATTTCAACGTTTATCTTTTTGTGATTCTTTACACATAAATCAACTTTATATAATTTGGGTGGAAAAATACACCTTGGTTTGGGGATAATTAATCCGTCATTAGCACTTAATTTAGGTATATTTGCGTAAATACGATTTTGATAAATTTTAAAGTATTTTTTAGCAATTATGAGCACAGAAATAGAAGAAGTAATTCCCGTTCCAGAAAATACGAGTTATGGAGCCGACAGCATTCAAGTTTTAGAAGGATTAGAAGCCGTTCGTAAAAGACCGGCAATGTATATTGGTGATATCAGTGTAAAAGGTCTTCATCATTTGGTGTATGAAGTAGTTGATAACTCAATTGATGAAGCATTAGCTGGGCATTGTAAAAACATTACCGTAACGATCAATGAGGATAATTCAATTACCGTACAAGATGATGGTAGAGGTATTCCAACAGGCATGCACACAAAGGAAAACAGAAGTGCATTAGAAGTGGTAATGACGGTTCTTCATGCTGGTGGAAAGTTTGATAAGGGTTCTTACAAAGTTTCTGGCGGTTTGCATGGAGTAGGGGTAAGTTGTGTAAATGCATTAAGTACAAAATTGCACGTTACCGTAAATAGAGAAGGCAAAAAATTTGAACAAGAATATGCTACGGGTATTCCACAATATCCAGTTAGAGAAATAGGCGTTTCGGATACAACTGGTACGCGCGTTCAGTTTTGGCCCGACGGAAGTATTTTCACTACAACAGAATACAATAAAGATATTCTTGAAGGCAGACTAAAAGAGCTTGCTTTTTTAAATAGAAAAATCACGATTATTTTAAATGATTTACGTGAAATAGGCGATGATGGAAAGCATTACACCAAAACATTTTATAGCGAAGGTGGAATTGTAGAGTTTGTAGAAGCGATTGATAAAATTGCCAATAGAACACCATTAATTCCAGTAACCATTTATTGTGATGGACACGATGAAAAAAGCAATGTGGCGGTAGAAGTAGCAATGGTTTATAATGCGAGCTATCAAGAACATATTTTTAGCTATGTAAATAACATCAATACCATTGAAGGTGGAACCCACGTAGCGGGTTTCCGTCGTTCAATTACCCGCGTTTTCAAAAGCTATGGTGAAAAACAAGGTATGTTTGAAAAAGCAAAAGTGGCTATTGAAGGAGATGACTTTAGAGAAGGGATTTCAGCGATAATTTCCGTAAAAGTTCCTGAGCCACAATTTGAAGGACAAACAAAAACCAAATTAGGAAATAGTGAAGTAATGGGAATTGTGGATACTACATTAAGCAGGGTTTTAGAAGCATATTTAGAAGAGAATCCACGCGATGCGAAAACGATCATACAAAAAGTAATATTAGCAGCACAGGCGAGAGCAGCCGCTAAGCGTGCACGTGATATGGTGCAACGTAAAAGTGTTTTAGTAGGCGGTGGATTACCAGGCAAATTGGCTGATTGTTCAGAAAAAGACCCAGGAAAATGTGAGCTGTTTCTTGTGGAAGGAGATTCGGCGGGTGGTACTGCGAAACAAGGTAGAGATAGAAGTTTTCAAGCGATTCTTCCATTAAGAGGTAAAATTCTGAATGTAGAAAAAGCAATGGAGCACAAGATTTACGACAATGAAGAGATTAGAAATATGTTCACTGCGCTTGGTGTAAAAATTGGCACAATGGATGACGCAAAAGCATTAGATATTTCTAAGTTGCGTTACCATAAGTTGATTATTATGACGGATGCCGATGTGGATGGAAGTCATATTGCCACATTGATATTGACGTTTATTTTCCGTTATATGAAGGAGTTGGTTGAACAAGGATTTGTATACATCGCACAACCACCTTTGTATTTGGTTAAAAAAGCTAAAGACCAAGAATACGCTTGGAATGATGAAGAAAGGAAACTATTGGTTACAAAAATAGGACAAGGGAAAGACGATAGCGTAACTATTCAGCGATATAAAGGTTTGGGAGAGATGAACGCGGAACAATTGTGGGAAACTACAATGAATCCGATGACTAGAACTTTAAAGCAGGTTACGATTGACAGTTTAACCAATGCAGATGGGGTTTTCAGCATGTTGATGGGAGACGAGGTGCCACCTAGAAGGGCATTTATCGAATCACATGCTAAGTATGCAAAAATCGACGTATAATTCATTTTAAAAAAGTAGTCCACATAATGTGGACATATCT
>CALQKL020000252.1 GCA_943331145.2 Chitinophaga pinensis | reverse complement strand
CTAAGGTTTTGTTTACGACCGCCAATTGCTCCTCGTATTGCGCATGCGATATATCTACCACGTGTAGCAAAATATCCGCTTCCCTTACTTCATCCAACGTACTTTTAAAACTCTCCACCAAATGATGGGGCAATTTTCTGATAAACCCTACCGTATCACTCAATAAAAAAGGCGTTTGTTCAAATACCACTTTACGAGTAGTAGTGTCTAAAGTGGCAAATAATTTATTTTCTGCAAAAACGTCACTTTTACTCAACACATTCATCAGCGTTGACTTTCCTACGTTGGTATATCCAACCAATGCTACGCGAATAAACTCTCCGCGCTCTTTTCTTTGCGTAAATGATTGACGATCGATGTCTACCAAACGCTTGCGCAATAAGGCTATTTTATCCTTAACAATCCTTCTATCGGTTTCAATTTCCGTTTCCCCCGGACCTCTGGTACCTACTCCACCTCCTTGTCTTTCCAAATGCTTCCACATCCCTTTTAATCGAGGTAAAATATATTGATATTGTGCTAACTCCACCTGTGTTTTTGCCTGAGCCGTTTTTGCCCTACTCGCAAATATGTCTAAAATCAAATCACTCCTGTCGATTGATTTCATGCCAATTGCCTTTTCGATATTGATGATTTGCGCACCCGATAATTCATCATCGAAAATAACAATGGTAATGTTTCCTTTTAATAAAATGTAATTCTTAATTTCTTCCAGCTTTCCTTTTCCTAAAAATGTTTTGCTGTCGGGGTGAGCCATTTTTTGCGTAAACCGTTTTACCGATTTAGCTCCTGCAGTTTCTGCCAAAAATTCCAATTCATCCAAATACTCAATAACCTGCTGCTCTGTTTGGTCTTTCTGAATTAATCCAACCAAAATAGCAACCTCTTCATTTCCAAACGATTTCTTTTTTTCTATCAATGTTTATTGGTATGATTGAGTGATTTGTAGATGGGTATTGATTTTCATCTATCCCCTTTTCATCTGTATATTATACTAAACGTAATCATTATTTTGTGATTAAAATCATAATGCTACTTTGCTGATGCATTTGCAATTTCAATCCAATGCTTTAGTGATGCACAGTTTAAATAATCTGCATCAATCTTTATAAAATATCCTTTGGTTTTTACATCAAACCATTTTTCTAATGCCACTTCTTTTTTCTCCTCTATTGCCCTTTGCGCAATTTTGTTGTAATCGTCTTTTAAATTTTCGCGATGAGGTTCCGATTTTGATTTTAAATAAATAACCCTTAGTCCTTTCTTTCCGCGCTCATCTGTATATTCTAACGGTTGTGAGTACTCGCCAACTTTTAAATCTTTTAATTTTACCACCAAATCTTTATCCAACTGATCGATGGTTAAAAAATTGCCATCTCTTCCTTGAATCATTCCAGCTGTAAATTTGCTCGATTCGTCGTCGCTATATCTAGAAACAGCTTCTCCAAAATCTATCGTGCCCGCAATCAATTTCGCACGTACGCTATCTAATTTGCTAAAGCCAATTTTTAATTCTACTTGAGTTACTTGTGGAATCTTTAAAATATGCCTTACCACTGCATCATCGCCTAATCGGGATACCAATTGAATGATGTGATACCCGAATTTAGATTTGAATGGTGCAGAAATTTGTCCTTCTTTTAATGTAAATGCTTTCGACATCCAGATGGGATCCAAATCTTTTTGATTTCTGTTTATCTCATACATTCCTCCACGATCTTTACTTCCTGGATCTTCAGAGTATACAGATGCCATTGTGCCAAAAGCTTTCTTACCGCTTTCAATTTGCTTTTTATAATCTGTTAATTGCTCAATACAATATTGCTCTGCATCTCTGCTCGCTTTTGGATAAACTAAAATTTGTCCAACTTCCACTTCTGTTTCGTAGTATGGCAAACTGTCTACCGGTATTTTTAGAAAAAACGATTTTACTTCGTTGGGTGTTATTTTAATGTCGCCAACAATTTTATTACGCATGGCAGTTGCCAACTTTCTATCTCTAAACCCTTCTTTGAAATCTTCTTTTAATTGATACAATGATTTACCTGCAATACGCTCTACTTCATCTTTAGAACCATACTGACTAATAAAATATCGAATTTGATTGTCGATTTCTGCCTCTACTTCTTCATCTGTTACGGGGAGAGAATCTTTTTCGGCTTGTAGTACTAATGCTTTAATGCCTATTGCTTGTTCCAAACTCATGCATCTGGCATCTGAAGTAACTTCAACGCCTTGTCTTTGCATGTCGAGCAAACTATTGTCTATATCGCTTTTAAGGATTATTTTATTTCCAACTACGGCAATTATTTTATCAGCCAGCACTTTTTTGGGTTGAGCAAATGTGCTTGTAATAGCTAATAATGAAACGAGTGTAAACGCAATTTTATTTTTCATCTTTTTGTATAAGTCAACATTGAATTTGTTGATGCCAAAATTAAACCCGAAACAATTGATATAATCCGATGTTTTTTATTTAACAAAAGTTTGAAGCCAGTACTAAGGTTCAAAAAGTTTAAATCGCTAAGCTGGTTTAATGTTTAATGGTTGGAACTGTTTTCCGATTTTGCCTTTTTGAACCTTTTGAACTCATTGAACTTATTGAACCTTTTAAACCTTTGCACTCCATTACAACGTACGTTTAACTTCAACTTCTTCAAATGCTTCTACGATATCACCAATTTTTAAATCGTTATAGTTTTTAATTACCAATCCACATTCCATACCTGAAGTAACTTCTTTGGCATCATCACGGAAACGTTTCAAACTTGAAAGTTCGCCAGTGAAGATTACAATACCATCACGTACCAATCTGATTCTGCTGTTTCTAGCAATTTTTCCATCCAACACTTGACAACCAGCAACGGTTGCTTTATCAAAACGGTATGTTTCTCTGATTTCAACGTTTGCCAAAATTTTCTCTTCAACGGTTGGTTCTAACATACCTTCCATTGCCGATCTAATTTCTTCGATGGCGTTATAGATAATTGAGTAAAGCTTAATTTGGATAGATTCATTTTCTGCCAAACGTGCTGCTTGCATTGATGGACGCACATTGAAACCAATGATAATCGCATCAGATGCATTCGCCAAGGTGACATCACTTTCTGTAATCGCACCTACCGCTTTATGAATTACTTTAATTACAATTTCTTCTGTACTTAATTTTTGTAGTGAATCACTCAACGCCTCTACCGAACCATCCACGTCACCTTTTATAATTACATTCAATTCTTTAAAGTTACCCAATGCCAAACGACGTCCAATTTCATCCAACGTAATGTGTTTCTTAACACGCATACCTTGTTCACGTAAAATTTGTCCACGTTTGTATGCTGTTTCTCTTGCTTCTGCTTCATCCGCAAAAACCTTAAAGGTT
>CALQKL020000251.1 GCA_943331145.2 Chitinophaga pinensis | reverse complement strand
GGTTTGGCCTATTACGCGCATTTTTAATGGTGATTCAACCAATACTATTTGAGTATGACCACCACTTACTGTTAAACATAAAAATGGAAAGGATGGCCTTGGCTCTTCTATTAGATTGGCTATAACGTGCGCCTGCATGTGATGCACCTGAATTAAAGGCTTATTCAAAGCCAATGACATCGACTTGGCAAATTGTGCTCCAACAAGCAATGCTCCAATTAATCCTGGTGATTGGGTAAATCCAATGGCATCAATATCTTCAAGTGAACAGTTTGCATTTTTCAAAGCCACATCTACAACAGGAATGATATTTTGCATGTGCGCACGACTTGCCAATTCGGGTACCACGCCACCATACTGCTCATGAACTTTTTGAGTAGCAATGACGTTAGATAAAATTTTTCCATCACAGCAAACTGAAGCTGAAGTTTCATCGCAAGAAGATTCAATGGCTAGAATATTGATGGGCATTTTATTTTTTTTATTTGTAGAAAATCTAAATTACCAACCATTTACCAGCAAATCTGCTATGTGCATGGTTTGAATTTTCAAATTGTTCTTTTTGATGTATCCATCTAATTGCATCAAACAACTCATGTCGGTTGATACAATACATTCCGCTCCTGTGTTTAATGCGTTGGTTACTTTTTGGTCTGCCATCCCAACAGAAATCCCTTCAAATTTTACAGCAAAAGTACCGCCAAAACCACAACAGGTTTCATTATCCACCATTTCTACCAACTCCAATCCTTGAACATGACTTAGTAGTTTACGCGGACCTTCTTTTATTTTACATTCTCTTAATGCAGCGCAACTATCATGATACGTTACTTTGCCATTCCATGCTGCACCAAAATCAAATTGATGTAATACTTCGGTTAAAAAGTCGGAGAATTCGAAAATTTTAGATTTAAGTTCTTTTACTTTTTGATGGTTAACACCATGTTCAAATAATTTGGGATAATAATTTCTAACAAATCCAACACAACTTGCACTTGGTGCTACGATATACGTTTCTGCTTCAAAATCTGCAATAAATTTTTTAGCTACATCTCTAGATTCATCCCAAAAACCAGCGTTAAATGCAGGTTGACCACAACATGTTTGATTGGGATTATAAGTAACCTCACAACCTGCTTTTTCCAAAACCTTTACCATATTGAATGCTGTAGATGGATAAAGCTGGTCGATAAAACAAGGTATAAAAAGGGCTACTTTCAAAGGTTAAATTTCAATGTTATGAAAAAAGTTCAATCATTTTAAGCGCGGTGATTGCCGCTTCTTCGCCTTTATGTCCGTGTATTCCGCCAATTCTTTCTAAGGCCTGTTGCTCATTGTCTACAGTAAGCACACCAAATATTGTTGGTATAGGCAATTGAAGATTGAGTTGCAATACACCATCTGTTACAGCTTTACATACATAATCAAAATGCGGTGTGTCGCCTTTAATGATGCAACCGAGGGCAATAAAAGCACTTGGTTTATTATCTAGCGAACTATGCCAGGTTTTTTGAATGGCAAATGGAATTTCAAAAGCACCGGGAACGTTAATTACTTTATAGGCAACTTTTTGTGATTCTAAAACATTTATACAACCCAATTCCAATGCATCTAAAATTGAGGCATTCCAAGATGTTTTTATAATTACAACAAAGGCATCCGATTTGAATTGGATGCCTGTTGATAATATATTTTCAGGACGAAATGTTGACATGTAAAATATTAAGGATTCAATTCGCCTAAACGAGCCAATCTTTTTTCAACATCTCCATTGCTTGACGCGGGGAAAGTTGGGAAATTGTTTTTTACTTTTTTATACGCCGCAATTGCTTCGTCATTTTTGCCATTTTGTTCCGCATAAGCAGCATAAACCATTAACGCATCTGGTGTTGCAGATTCATCTTTTTCATTAACTTCAGCAGCTTTTTTGTAATAACTAAGCGCTTCTGCGGTATTGTTTTTTTCTGAATAAGCGTGCCCAATTAATAAGTATGCTTTTGATTGAATTTGATCCGCACCATTTCCGCTAAATTCTTTTAAATATTTAATGGCTTTATCGTATTCTTTGATTTGAAGGTAACAAGCACCAACGATGTAATTTGCACGATTAGCAGCTGGAGTCCCACCATTATTGCTAATGATTTTCAATAACCCAATCATGTTAGTTCCTTCAAAATTTCCACCATTCAAAACTAAGTTCACTGAATCTTTATTGAAACCATTGGTTGACATCTTTACGAATAAATTTTCAGCCATGAAAATGCTTTCACTAGCTTTCAATTCTTTTGGTTTTTTAATCAATTCATTATATCCAACCCAACCTGATAAGATTAAAACAAATGCTAATAATCCGTAGGTAATGTTTTTCTTATTGTTGTCCCAAAAACTTTTTGCTTTTTCAAGTGCTTCATTATTATCATCCGTCCCAATAACTTGTTCAGTAACAATAGGTTGAGCTTTTTTATTTTTGTTTAATTCTTCTGCCATTTTGTTTTGTTTATGCTTTAAAATTTCTGCAATATAGTAAAATAAAATTAGTCAGTTATAAAAGGATAGTCTTCTTGAACGTAAACATCCTTCAATAACTCATCATTATCAGGCCAAGGACTTTCTTCAGCAAATTTTACAGACTCTTCTACTTGGTCTTTTACTCTATTGTTAATGATTTCAATATCAGCTTCTGAGACTTGGTATTCAGTTGTAAGTACTTTCATGACATGTTCAATTGGATCTTTCTCTTTGTATTCCTCCAACTCTTCTTTGGTTCTATATTTTTGAGGATCACTCATGCTATGTCCTTTGTAACGATAGGTTTTAATTTCCAATAAAGTTGGACCACCTTTTTCACGCGCACGATTAACAGCACGTAAAACACCATTGTGAACCGCTTCAGGGCTCATACCATCAATTACATCTGAAGGCATTTCATAAGCATCAGCAGTTTTGCTAATATCAAGTGTTTTACTTGTTCTTGCAACAGAAGTTCCCATTGCATAGTGGTTATTTTCGCAAATAAATACTACTGGCAAATCCCACAACATAGCCATGTTAAAGGTTTCGTGCAACATACCCTGACGAGCAGCGCCATCACCAAAAAAACATAAAACTACATTTTTGGTACCGCGATATCTTTCTGCAAAAGCAAGTCCGGCGCCTGTTCCTATTTGAGCACCAACAATACCATGACCGCCAAAAAAGTTTTCTTTTAATCCGAAAAAGTGCATACTACCACCTTTTCCTTTACTACAACCTGTTGCTTTTCCATACAATTCGGCCATACAACTATTGGCAGTAACACCTTTTGCTATAGCCAATCCGTGATCTCTATACGCAGTAATAAACTTATCATCCGCATTTGTAGCTGTCATACATCCAGCAGCAAT
>CALQKL020000250.1 GCA_943331145.2 Chitinophaga pinensis | reverse complement strand
GCAGGCAATTCTACACCCATTCAGGATAATGATTCTGCAAATGTGCAGCAGGTGTTTTATTCCACAAACTGGGCGTATATCAGAACCAAAGGAATTCCGGCTTATATATCAGGTCCTTTTTTGGATGGCAATCCATCTGTAGCAACAAGTCAAAATGCAATATTTAAATTTCCGCTAAATCCTCAACAAAATACAGGGACGCCAACATCAACAACAGGTGGGAACATTGGCATATTCATAAATGGGGTGGCATTATTTGATTACAGAGATGGTGTGTCTTGGAAAAATTCAACAGGGGCTTTGTGTGGAGGTCCTGTTCAACCGCCTTGTATGGGCGATGGCATTTGGAATAGAGATGCGGTAGTAGGAGAGCGTTTGGGATTCGATTGCTCAAAGGCGCATCCTGCCATGGGTAATTATCATCATCATCAAAATCCGAGTGCATTTGGATTGGATTTAAATGTGATTTCTACTGTATGTAATTTGTATGCTTCTGATGGATTGTATGCTTTAGATAGCACAAGACATTCGCCGCTATTGGGTTTTGCGTATGATGGATTTCCAATTTACGGGGCTTATGCTTACAAAAATGTAAACGGAACTGGTGGAATCGTAAGAATGAAATCGAGTTATACTTTAAGAAACATCACCACAAGAACAACTTACTACACAGGAAACGCAGTAACGGCGGGGCCTCCAGTAAGTACAACATATCCATTGGGTTATTTCAGAGAAGATTATCAATACAATACAACAAGTGCTACAACACCAGATTATTTAGATGAGCACAATGGACGTTTTTGTGTAACTCCAGAATATCCGGCTGGAATTTATTGCTATTTTACTACCGTTGATGCAAGATGGAATTCGGCTTATCCATATGTAGTAGGACCAACATTTTATGGCACAAGAACAGTAACCAAACCGGCTGCAATTACAGAGCCAGTAACGCAATATATTTCTGGAGCAACAGTATCACCAACGGTAAACAGTTTATTATGTAGTGCGGCTACATTGTCTACACAGCCATCCGTAAATGTTGTATATAATGGAACCGCAACCATTGGATATACAGGAGGTAACGGAGTAGCATATACGGTAGGAGCTTCAGTTTCGTCAACAGGTGTAACGGGTTTAACGGCAACATTACAACCAGGAAGTTTGGCAAATGGAAATGGAAGCATCGTATTTAATATATCAGGTACGGCAACTTCAGCAGGTACGGCTAATTTTGCCATTTCATTTGGTGGACAAACTTGTACGTTGAGTGTAACCGTGAATAATACAGTGCCATTAACGCCAACTGTTGCCGCATTAAATTGTGCAAATGCAACAGCAGCATCTGGTATGGTAAATACAGCATATTCAGGAAATGCAACAGTGCCTTACACAGGAGGTAACGGGGTTGCGTACACGACAGGAGCTTCAATTCAATCAACGGATGTAACGGGTTTGACAGCTACATTAATAACGGGAAGCTTAGCAAATGGAAATGGAAACATTACATTTAATATTTCAGGAACACCAACATCAGCAGGTATAGCAAGTTTTGCGATTTCATTTGGTGGACAAACATGTACGTTAAACATAACCATCAATGATATCTTGCCGCCATTGATGCCACAAGTTCAAACATTGGATTGTGCTCATGCATTTGTTTCTCCTCTAGCTTACATAAATACGGCATTTATAGGAACGGCAACGATTGGATATACAGGAGGTAACGGTGCTCAATATCCGTTTGCTGGGCCAATAGTAGCATCAACAGGTGTAGAAGGATTGTCTGCTTCAATACAGCCAGGCACTTTAGCAAATGGAAATGGCAATTTAGTATTGTCGATCACAGGAACACCAACAGCAACAGGTACAGCAAGTTTTGCAATAGATTTTGGCGGAGTAGCATGTACGTTTAATGTAAATGTGGCTTCTGTTGGTAACGCGGTTCCTTTTGATTTTAAAATAATGCCGAATCCAATAAGCAACAACAATTTGCATATTGAACTAAATGCTACAAATCAGGAAGCGTCAAACATTTGGATATACGATGAAACAGGAAGAAAATTAATTTCAAAATCAACTTCTGATTTAACTACAGGAAGTGTCATCAACATCAATGTGTCTCAATTATCGAGAGGTACTTATGTAATTAAAGTAATGGATAAATTGAGTCAAGTAATAATTACTAAAAGATTTTTGAAAAGATAATTTTTGTTTGAGGTTTGTGGTTTGTTGTTTGTTGTTGGAAGTATTTTCCCCTTTGCGTTCTTTGCTCCTTAGAATGTTTGTTGTTTATTGTTTATAGTTTGTTGTTAGAAGTATTTTCCCCTTTGCGCTCTTTGCTCCTTTGCGAGCTTTGCGTGAAACAAAAACTTCGTGTCTTTGTGCCTTCGTGTTTCAAATTCTTCGTGCCTTCATGTCAAAAAAATACCGGATTAAATAACCCAATTACGAAAAAAATAATTCAACTTCGTGAAGTATTATTTTATACAATCTATCAATTAGCATTCCTACATGACATCCCAACCCAAAATTTCGGTTTTAATGGCTGTTTACAACACCGACTTCTCTTATATAAAACGTGCCATTGATTCTGTATTAAACCAAGATTTTCAAGATTTTGAATTAATCATTATTGATGATGGAAGCAAAGAAAATAACCGTGAGTTACTGTTAGCGTATGTGGAAGAGAATGAAGATAAAATAATTTATATCAGACACAGCAATCGTGGACAATCGGAATCAATCAATCGAGGTGTTCTAATTAGCGTCGGCGAATACATCACCATACTAGATAGCGACGATGAATATAAATCCAATCACTTATCAGCATGCCTCACTGCTATTGATAATCATGACTTGATTTGTTCTAATTCTTCAACTGTTGTTGATGACGTAAAGGATTATTATGTGCCCGATAAAAATGATTTAACGAAACTCATTCACTTGGATAACAGTGTTTTATTTGGTACACTATTTGGCCGTAAAAAAGTTTTTTCAAACATCAATTTCAAAACAGGTTTTGCTGCGGATGCTGATTTTTATGAAAAAGCAAAATTAAATTTTCGTGTAAAAAAAGCAGATCTAAGAACCTATATCTATTACAGAAATATTCCTACCAGTATTTGTTCATTAATGAAAAATCAAAATTTCTCAACACACGCAACGCATGATTGATTTTGAAATGAAACCATTTTCTACAAATACAAACATTATAATGGCTTGTCACATCACTGGTGTGTTTGATGTAAATAGAAACATGACGTTAGAAAGTGACAATTATGAGTTGGTAAAAAATTGGGCAGAATCAGTTGCAGCTTCAAAAATTCGCGGTATCATTTTCCATAATAACTTCTCAAAAGAAACCTGCGAAAAATTCCAGAATGATTATGTCTCCTTTGTAAAAAT
>CALQKL020000249.1 GCA_943331145.2 Chitinophaga pinensis | reverse complement strand
CGCTTGGAAAGCGTGTAAATGGGAAACTGTTTCGAGGGTTCGAATCCCTCACTCTCCGCAGAATTTCTAACCAGAAATAAACTAAATCCCTGATTATCAATAATAATCAGGGGTTTTTTGTTTGGAAAATATGGCGCTGCATTGAGTGGGGTTAAAACTTTACGTATCTAAATTCGGATATTTACGGATAAATACGGATATTTTAATTGATTGAATCGGATGTTAAAATAAATCAGAATTAATTTTTTAGATTCGGGTTTCTGAATAAATTTCAACTGTTGCAAGAGGGAATTTGGTATTAACGATTGCACTGCCAAAAACCATTTTGCAACTTGTGACGTTGAACATCATGAGAAACGACAACTAATTGATAGTTAATAAAATAGTATATGCGTATATGCGGTGCGAATCCCTCACACTCCGCAGAATTTCAATGAAACGCAAAGCAGACAATCATTTGCATTTTTTATTGCTCATGGGTTGCCATTTTAAAGATTTTAAGGTTCTACCCTTTACCTAATAATGTATATTTTAAAAACATTATAACAATTATTGTTGTTGCTATTTCTTTTTGTATTTTGCTAAAAAATATACAATGAATTATTTCTACAACATTGATGGTACAACCTATGGGCCGCTTCCTATTGAGCAATTAATAAAAATAATTACTCCTGAAACGCTCATTTGGAATGAAGATGGCTCAATGCCTGATTGGAAACAAGCGAGAGAAGTAGCTGATTTCAATGAATTATCGCAGCCCAAAATAGTAGCTGAAAATTCTTATTTCTACATTGAAAATCAAATTTCATTAGGGCCACTCACTATTTCAGAATTAATTAAAAAAATCAATAAAAATACACTTGTTTGGAATGCCAATGGTTCAATGACTGAATGGGCTGCTGCTAGAGATATTCCGGAATTGAAAACGCTTTTCAGAAATGATGATATTGAAAGAAAAAATAATCATCCAACTCCTCCTATGAAGGAGGACAGCAACATTGACAATCTTATGTCAACAAAAGTTTCCCCTTATGAAATAAATTTAATACTTAATACTAGCTTGAAAACAAAGGGCTTTGGATCTAAGGGTAATTATTACTTATTTATTGATAATGTTTTTAAACAGACAGTTAAATTGGATGGCTTTAATATTAAGATAACTGTTGATAAAAATAATCCACTTATTGAATTTGTTTCTGAAGGCTGCTATAATAACGGAATGGATGAAGCATCCGTTCAATTTTGGCTTTCTGAATTTCCCAATGACATCACTGAAATTTTACTGCCAAACTTAGACAATACACTTAACTATAAAATTGAGCTTGAATATGGAGCTATAAAATCTTCTTTTTTTGGAGGCGATGAAATGGGAATATTGCCTGAACCGAAAATTATACAACCTTATTAATTTAATTTATTTCGAAAGAGAATGACATATTATTATATACAGAATGGGAAAGCTGCTGGTCCATTAAGCGTTCAAGAATTAGTTGAATTCATAAATTCTGATAGTCTGATTTGGTGTGATGACGGATCAATGAACGATTGGAGAAAGGCTAAAGAAGTACCAGTTATTGCAAACTTATTGACCCCATCAAAAGAGCATACGCCACCACCGGTGAATCAAGCGACACCACCGCCACCTCCAGTTCAAAAAGGAGTACCTCCACCAGTGAATAAGGTTGCACCGCCGCCGCCAGTTCAAAAAGTAGTGCCCCCACCAGTGAATAAGGTTTCACCACCTCCAGTTCAAAAAGTACCACCACCAGTGAACAAGGTTGCGCCGCCACCAATACAAAATGTAGTACCTCCACCAGTAAATAAAGTTGCGCCACCACCACCTGTGAGTAAAGTTGGGCCTCCGCCAGTAAATAGTGTTACACCGCTTCGTCCAGTAAATCAATCTCAACCAAACTATACTCAAAAAAATACATCTAAAACAAACTATCTACTCCTCTTAGGAATAGCCGCGTTAATTTGTTTGGGAATATTTGTATTTACCAACATGGGGAATAATAGCAATAGATCTTCAGTTTATGATGAAGATTATTCAACTCCACGTTCAAATAGAAATGCAGTAGATGATGAGGTTCTTCCAACTGAAAGCAAATCAGAAGAGTCTACGACCCCTAGTAATTCAACCTCAGATGATGAAGAAGCTGCCATGCAAGAACTTCGTGAACAAAGAGAAAGAGAAAGACTACTTAGAGAAGAAGATGCTCTAAGGCAAGAGCAAAATAAGCCTAGAAGAGAACAATGTAACATGTGTGAAGAAGGAAGAATATTTGAAGGGGGGCAATGTGATCGATGCGATGGCTCTGGCTATTGGAATGTAGCTAACACTGCTAAATGTAGTGCTTGTGGAGGAACTGGAAAAAAAAGTCACGTTTGTAGTCATTGTAATGGTACAGGTTGGGTTTATCCCTGATTTGTAATCTCAGAAATTTGATAATTAATCAGACAGTTGCCATGCTTTTAGCATGGCAATTATTTTTCTTTGTTTAGTAATATTTACTTACCTCTTAAAGCTCTTTTAATACTTGTGGCCTGAAATTGCCATAACCTCCTCCTTACTCATCCATTTTTCTAAACAGAGCTAAGCGAATGTTTTTACTGCCCATATGCACACCAATTAGTACATACTTTGGTATACTTTGATTCAAGTTTTGAGGCACTATTTTTTTAAAATTTATTTTATCTAAATTTTTCTATTTCATTTCATTCTTCGATCATTCTTATCATAACCTTAATTAATTTACTTTTGAAATCATAGAATTAATTTGAAAAAATAATAAAAATGAATCCAAAAGTTGACGCGTTTATTTCCAATTCAAAAAATTGGAACGCAGAATTAGAAATGCTAAGAAAGATCATTCTAGATTGTAATTTATCTGAAGATATAAAATGGGGAGTTCCTTGTTATACCTATCAAAATAGCAACATCGTTATCATCCAAGGATTTAAAGCTTACTGTGGCTTGTCGTTTTTTAAAGGTGCATTGTTGAATGATGCTTATCAATTGCTGGTTAAACCAGGAGAAAATACCCAATCGGGACGTTTAATCCGCTTTACGGATATTAAAGAAATCATCAAGTTAGAACCTGTTTTGAAAGCTTATATTTTTGAATCCATTGAACTAGAGAAACAAGGATTAAAAGTAAATTTTGAAAAAGACAATACGCATCTTATAACCGAAGAGTTACAACATAAATTAAACAATAACCCCGAATTAAAACAAGCATTTGAAAAACTAACTCCAGGAAGACAACGCGCATACAACTTATTTTTTTCTGCTGCTAAACAATCCAAAACAAGAGAAGTTCGCATTGAAAAATATACCCAACAAATTCTACATGGTAAGGGTATAAATGATTGCACATGTGGGCTGTCGAAAAAAATGCCGTATTG
>CALQKL020000248.1 GCA_943331145.2 Chitinophaga pinensis | reverse complement strand
GATAAATATGCAACAACTATTTGTTTTAGAAATCGTAGCCGTTAACTTTCTCAACGCCTGACTCATCAATCTTGCATGTAAACCCATTTTACTATCGCCCATTTCTCCTTCTAACTCACTCTTTGGAACCAACGCCGCCACTGAATCTATAACCACAACATCCAAAGCTCCAGATAATATTAATCTATCCGCAATTTCTAATGCTTGTTCGCCATAATCAGGTTGTGAAATCAACAAATTATCAATATCCACGCCCAACTTTTGTGCATACGCACTATCAAAAGCATGCTCCGCATCAATGAACGCGCAAATGCCACCCTTTTTTTGCGCTTCCGCTATTATATGTGTAGCCAATGTTGTTTTACCAGATGATTCAGGTCCGTAAATTTCAATAACACGTCCTTTAGGCAAACCACCAATTCCTAATGCTACATCCAATCCTATCGAACCCGTTGAAATAACCCCTTGCTCCGTTATCGGCCTTTCATTCATCATCATTACAGAACCTTTTCCAAAGTCCTTGTCAATCTTGTCCATTGTAAGCTTTAGCGCTTTTAATTTTTCTGTGTTGCTCATGTTTTTTGTTTTAATTGATGTATCTAATTTATTTATTTGAACACAAAACTAAGGGAATGTTTTTATTCAAACTAATTTATTTAGCATTATTTACTAAGTTTTTTATACAAGATTTTTTGAGGAAAAAACGTTCATACCACGTTTTAAAAACAACTTATTTATACAAATTGTTCATATTAACGATCAATTCTTGTATTTGTTTTTTGAGCTTCTGGGGTTGTAACACCTTACAAAATGGGCCAAATGACAATATATTTTTACACAATTCCTTATTAATATTTACTTGAATTTCAATCTTAATTTCTTTTGCTTTTTGTTCAATAATTTTTTGTGAAAGATGCATGGGTTCAAGTTGCAACAATTTATGATAAGGCGCAGTTATCTTTAATACCACTTTTTCTGGTAGCGTATCTGCTTCCATAATACCAACCGAGTGTTGTAAAAATTTATCCGGATTAAAATCAATTCTGTGCTTTTGTTTTTTTTCTATGGTCTGAATTTCCTGTATACGTTCCAATGCAAAAGTCAAATAATCTTTTCGCGATTCCACCCAACCAATGATATACCATTTGTTTCGATGTTCTTTCAATAACACCGGTTGCATACTATATGTCTTAATCTCGTTTTTATAAATATTTTCATAGCTGATTTTTAGTAGCCAACGATTTCGCAAAGCTGGATATATTTTTCCTATCCACTCATAACCATTCATTGCAATGCCTGTTTCAAATTGCACATACTTATCAGAATCGCTCTCATCCATATCTATCAATAAATTAAATCGCGTATTGATTTTTTGAATGGCTTGTCTGAAATCTTTAAACACAGGTATCTCCGCATATTGATTCAATAAATTGGCCGCATACCTCAACCCTTCCCACTCTTCATCCGCCAACTGCAAAGCAGAAATGGAAAATCCTTGTTCCGCATAAAAATATCCCTTGTGTTTTTTACTGTATTCTATTGGCGCATCATATCCTATTGGACGCGCCATTTTCATTTCACGAATGTCTTTTTCTATTGTAGAGGTAGATATCCCATCTCTGATTTTTTCTGAACAAGCTTTTGCTAAATCCTCAATCGTTGGAAATGGTTTTAATTTATTAACCAAACAGGCATCTATTACATAATACCTGGATACTGCAGATTTGTTTTTGGGCATGTTTTAAAAATAGTAAGTTTTGTTTAATACATATGTTAAATTTTTTCATTTTACATCTTCTTATTTTTATTACACAAAATGCGATGTTCGTTATCTTTGGTTTCTTTATATTTCAAACGCTGCTTTTATGAAATCGATTCTTTATACTTTATTGGCAATTTGTTTTTTAACGGGATGTAATTCTAAAAAAACCAACGTTCCGGTTGTTGCTTTTATTGATGCTTTTCAAGACAATACCATCGCACAAGCCAAGCAAGGATTTTTTGATGCACTTCAACAAAATGGTTTCGATGAAAAAAAGGGAACTGTAAAAGTTATTTATAGAAATGCGCAGGGCGATATTCCAACGCTTACCCAAATTACAAAATACATGATTGCGCAAGAGCCCGCGCTCATCGCCACCAGCCCCACACTATCCACCATCACAGCCATTCAAAACACAAAAGAAATTCCGGTTTTTATGATGGTGAGCGGCACACCTGCTTTAATGAAATTGAATGACGCTTCGGGAAAAGAACCTAAAAACTTATTCGGTACCGGAGAAACACTGGGTTATATCGATACTTCATTCGGACTAATCTCCACACTCATCAAACCTAAAAATCAGAAAATAAAAGTTGGGATGATTTTTAATCAATCGGAACCACAATCTGTTGAAGCGATGAACGCCATTAAAAAACGTGCCGATGCAGATAATATGGAGTTGATTGCCCTTCCGGTGAATACTTCAGCAGATGTTCAACTCGTTACGCAATCTTTATTGTCTAATCAAATTGATGTGTTTTTTGCAAATCCGGATAATACGGTTTTTGCCTCTTTTGAAACCATCGTTAAATCTTGCAATCAAGCCAATGTGCCTATTTTAACAAGCGAAGCAGGATTGGTTGCACGTGGCGCGCTTGCTGCATTTGGTGCCGATATTTATCAATGGGGATTTCAAGCGGGTTTACAAGGTGCTGAATTTTTAAAATCAAAATCTACATCAAAACTACATTGGGAAATTGTACAAAATAGAAACAAAGTTTTCAATGCAGAGGTGGCAAAAAAATACAACATCATTATCCCTGCAGATTTTAAAGCCATAAAATAATGAGTCAATTTTACCTAACGGCTTTACAATTGGCATTATGCCTCGGACCAATGGCGATGGGCATTTTCATTTCCATGAAAGTGTTTAATATCCCCGACATTACCACTGATGGAAGCTATACTTTAGGTGCTGCAATTACAGCAATTTTAATTAGTAATAATTTGCCTTTATACGTTGTGTTGCCCATTAGCATGTTATCCGGCGCTATTGCGGGTACTTGCACTGGCTTCATCCACACGAAACTAAAAATTGATGCACTGCTTTCTGGTATTTTAATTATGACGGCTTTGTATTCCATCAATCTATTGGTTATGGGGCGATCGAATGTTCCGCTCATAAATACCATTTCCATTTTTGACATTGTACCTATTTTTGAAAATGCACAATTGAACCAATTACTCATTGCTGTTTTAATTGTTTCTGTTTTAATTTTCTTCATCATTTATTTGCTCAAAACAGATTTTGGTTTGGCCATGCGCGCTACCGGAAATAATCCCATCATGACGAAAGCGTTAGGCATTAATAACGACCGCATAAAAATTATTGGATTGGCTTTGGCAAACGCACTTACGGCATTAAGCGGATTTTT
>CALQKL020000247.1 GCA_943331145.2 Chitinophaga pinensis | reverse complement strand
TTATGTAATTGGTGATGAGCAAAATTATCACATGAAAGTATTGAAGCTTATCGCTCAAAAGCTTGGCTTGCCTTATGCAGATGATATTTACCATTTGAGTTATGGCATGGTTGAATTACCTACAGGAAAAATGAAAAGTCGTGAAGGAACTGTGGTTGACGCCGATGACCTTGTTGCAGAAATGAAAGCCACTGCACAACAGCACACCGAAAAACTTGGAAAAGTAAAAGATTTCGAACCCAATGAGCTCATAGAATTATATGAAACCATTGGATTGGGTGCAATGAAATTCTATCTTTTACGTGTAGACCCTAAGAAGAAAATGATTTTTAACCCTGAGGAATCTATCGACTTCCATGGGTTTACTGGACCTTTTATTCAATATACTTTTGCACGTATTAATAGCATTTTACGCAAAGAATCAAGTTTTGTTGCAGCACCTTCAAATGATACATTGCTAAAACTTGAAAAAGAAGTCATTTACAACCTAGAGCAATTTGGGGCAATCATAATGGAAGCAGCAAAAACGCTAAATCCATCCGTGCTTGCTAACTATTTGTTTCATTTATCTAAATCTTTCAATTCTTTTTACACCGAACACTCCATTGGCAATGCAGAATCTGAAGACAAGAAAAATCTGCGTATTCAATTATCAATGATGACTGCTAATGTCCTTAAAAACGGCATGCAACTATTGGGCATTAATGTTCCCAATAGAATGTAATTTTTTGATAAATTCTTAAAAAAAGATTGATATTTTTTAAAATTTCAAATATTTTTTAAACAAATATTTACCGCAAACGTTAATCAATTTGATTTTGTATTTTTGGCCACAAATAGAAACCCGTTTAAAATGAGTAAAAAGATTTCGAAAATTGGCGTACTTACTAGTGGTGGAGATAGTCCAGGTATGAATGCTGCAATTAGAGCTGTAGTTAGAACAGGTATTTATCATGGTTTAGAAGTTTTTGGGATACGACATGGATACCAAGGAATGTTGGATGATGACATTATTCCCATGGAAGGCCAAAGTGTTGCAAATATTATTCAAAGAGGGGGCACTATTTTAAAAACTGCACGCTGCATGGAGTTTATGACGCATGAAGGCAGAAAAAAAGCATTTGAAAATTTAAAGAAAAGAGGTATTCAAGGACTTGTGATTATTGGAGGCGATGGAAGCTTTAAAGGAGCACAAACTTTCAGTAATGAATTTGATATTCCATGTATTGGATTACCAGGAACCATTGATAAGGATATTGCTGGAACCGATTTCACCATTGGGTTTGATACTGCTGTAAACACAGCCGTTGAAGCCATTGATAAAGTTAGAGATACTGCTGATGCACATGACAGACTTTTTATTATCGAAGTAATGGGAAGAGATGCTGGATATATCGCACTACATAGTGGTATTGCCACGGGTGCGGAAAACATTTTGATTCCTGAAAGAAAAACCAATCCGGAAGAAATCATAGCATCACTTAAAGAAAAAAAGAAAAGAAAAAAATTAGTGAACCTCATTATCGTGGCAGAAGGCGATGAATTTGGTGGAGCTAATGAACTATCTAATTATATACAGGCACAAATTCCAGAATTAGAAACACGTGTTTGTATTTTAGGTCACATTCAAAGAGGTGGGTCACCAAGTTGTTTAGACCGAGTGATTGCCAGTAGAATGGGATACCATGCTGTTGAATGCTTGATCGAAGGAAAACACAATGTATTTGTGGGTATCGTAAACAACAAAATGCATTATACTCCTTTAAATGAAGCCGTTAAGAAAAAACAGAAAATCAATGAAGAATGGATGAATATTGTAAAAATCCTTGCAACTTAAACTCATTCTTTTAACTTAAAAAATTAATTAAAAATTAAAAAATTATATGGGCAAGAATATTGAGAAATACTTACACAAAGAAATGGACAAGGCCGCTGGCTATGCGCATGCCCAGAAAAAAACAAAAATTGTAGCTACAGTTGGCCCCGCTTGTGACAGCTATGAAGGTCTTCTAAATTTGGTAAAGGCGGGTGTAAACGTATTTCGTTTAAACTTCTCTCATGGTGCTTATGAAGATAAAAAACAAGTAATTGAACGCATCAGAGAAATCATGAAAAAAGAACCTTTTAATATCGCCATACTTGGGGATTTGCAAGGTCCAAAATTACGTGTTGGAGAATTGGAACATGGAAAATTAGATTTGATTCCAGGAATGGAAATTATTTTCACCGCTGAAAAAATGGTGGGGAATGCAGAAAAAATTTATGTTTCTTATCCCAGTTTAGCAGCCGATGTAAAAGAAGGAGAACGTATATTTTTAGATGATGGAAAAATGGAAGTTCAGGTTAGAGAAATCCTAAACGAAAAAGAAATTAAAATTCGTGTAACATTAGGAGGGACTTTATTACCTAAAAAAGGCGTAAACCTTCCAGATAGTGCTTTAACCATGCCATCTTTAACAGAAAAAGACAGGGCGGATTTAGACTTTATTATCGAACAAGATTTGGATTGGGTTGCCCTTTCTTTTGTTAGAAAAGCTATTGACATTACAGAATTAAAACAAATTATTAAAGAGAAAAATTCTAAAATAAAAGTAATCGCTAAAATCGAAATGCCTGAAGCATTAAAAAACCTCAGAGACATTATCCTTGAAAGCGATGGCGTAATGGTTGCTCGCGGCGATTTGGGTGTTGAAATTCCTATTGAACAAGTACCCGTTGTACAAAAAGACATTATTCGCAAATGTATGCACAGGGCGAAACCCGTTATCGTGGCTACCCAAATGATGGAAAGCATGATGGATCGCACTAAACCAAATAGAAGTGAAGTTAGTGATGTGGCAAACGCGGTTCTTGAAGGCGCAGATGCCGTGATGCTTAGTGGAGAAACAGCAATGGGCTCTTACCCTACTTTGGTAGTTGAAACAATGAGCAAAATAATCATGAATGTTGAAGGGTCTGTATACGATTATAACAGAGATGATATTCTTACTCCTCAACCCCACTCCCCTTCTTTCTTAAGTGATGCAACTTGTTATAGCGCTTGTAAACTCGCTAATGATGCTCAAGCTGAGGCTATTATAGGAATGACACAAAGCGGATACACTGCGTTTATGCTTAGCAGTTATCGTCCAAAATCACCTTTATATATTTTTAGTAAAGAAAAAACATTGATAAGTCAACTTAGTTTAAGTTGGGGCGTTCGCGCTTTTTATTATGCTGAAGAAGACAGCTTGGATGATATCATTTTTGACCAAATTGAAATTCTTAAAAATAGAGGATTCATCAACGCTGGAGATGTAGTCGTAAATACTGGAAGCACGCCGGTTGACCAACATCTTCCTACCAACATTGTAAAAATTACAAAGGTTGATTAATTCGTTTCATTTACTTCATTTAAAAAAAAGCTTCTTATTAGGAGCTTTTTTTTAT
>CALQKL020000246.1 GCA_943331145.2 Chitinophaga pinensis | reverse complement strand
TGCTGTAGAACCAACTGCATAAGCCGTACCATTTGTTGGTGTAGGCCTTACGTTTGTATTTGTTCTTACAACTAAATAATTATTAGCTGCAGGAGATGAAGCAGTGAAACTACCTGTTATTGAGTTTATTGATCCAGCAGTTGGATTAAGTACTAACCCTGTTGGTTGTGCTGAAGGAGCAACACAAGAAGGTATAACATTTTGAACAAGTGTAATATCATCAAACGTTAGATAGTAATCACCAGCAGCCCAAGTAGCTACAAAACGAATGTAAATTGAAGAAGATGCAGCTGGTGTAAAAGTTAGTGTTTTAGTAGCACAAGACGTTGATGCAACATGGTTGGTACTAATTGTAGAATTCGCAATATCCGTCCATGTTCCTCCAGTTGCAAGATTAGAATACTGTACTTTGAAATTCCCAAAAGTATTTGCTGTTCCAGCACCACCAGAGTAGTCAACAATCTTGTACTTATAAGATAATGTTGCTACGTTTCCTGTTGATGTGCCTATTAAAGGTGAAGCAGCAGTTGCAGTAGTGGTTGTGGAATATAAATTAACATAATAACCACTACCAGTACATGCACCAGTAGTCCCCTGTGTCAAGCCTGTCCAGCTACCAGCACCGGCGTCAAAATTTTGACTATAATTTATCTGTGCAGAACTTCCAAGTGATGTAAACATGAAAGTTAGCATAACTAACATAAATGAAAATACCTTACTAACGGTAAGGGATAGACTTTTAGTGTTAGTCGCCGAAAAATTGTTGTTTTGGATGTTGGTAGATGTTTGCATAAAATGCTGATTTTGAGTGATGATATTTGATTGTGTTTGTTGTGTAAAATTATTGGTAGAAGAAGGAACCAAACTTAGTTCACGATGTCGTTTATTCGACGCTGCTTTGTTAGCAAGTAAAAATGTTTTTACCTGTTGGTAATAAGCGACAAAATTGAAAAGCATTTCCTTCATAAAAAAAATTTAATTGTTACTATAACGGTTACCATTATTCGTTTGAAAAAATATTCTGTTTCAGTGGGGGATGTTTCAGTTTTGTTAAGGGATTTGGATTGTTATTGCAATGTGAATTTAAAGTTAATATTTTATTAACAAAAATAAAATTGGCTTTTTTTTATAAAAATTCAAAAAAAACTATAAAAAAAACTGATTTATCGCTTAAAACGCAGTTCCAATAAGGATTTTAAAATGTTGCTACATATAGTTATTTATATAATTCGAATTGCGAAAATTGACTATTTTGGTAAAATTCGACACCAAATGTTAAAATTTGAGCCGGATTTTAACATTTTAAAGGGCGTGTGTTAACAGGAAAAAAAACGGGATTTTAACGTTGAAAGATACACTGGATTTTAATCTTTTAGAGAAAAAAAATAAAGTAAAAAGTGAATAGTAAAAAGTGAAAAAATATGGTAGTCGTGAAAAAGATGGAAGATTTTTCTCTCCGAATCACATTGATTTTTCTGGGATTTTTTGATGCGTTTTTTATTCGGTTTTTCCTAAAAAATAATTGCACTAAACATTAAAAAACGGACGGGAATTATTGGACTAAAAAATGCAAAAAATGATGGGGATTTTAGGAATCATAATTAAGTAAAAAGTAAAAAATCGAAGACAAGTTGGCTAAAAAATATCTTCTAAAAATTTTCTATTTTGAATTTTTACTTTTTACTTTTAAATTATCAACTAACGAACTAACTCCTTACGATACACGCTATACAATACGATAAATAAAACAGGAAAAAACAACCCCAATAATGATATTCCAGCAAACGCATTTACGCCAACAAAAATGATGGTAGAAAGTATGGGAAGTATTTCGCCACACAACCAAAATGTGTAACCATGTGCTTTTAATTTTCGCATTTCAATTGCACCAGACAAACAAAGAATAGCGCCAAAAACGCTTAAAATTAAAATTGGAATTTTGTTATGCATTGCACTTTCAAGTTGTAAAAGCGTGTCTTTATTTACGAGGTTTTGTACAAACCCAGGTGCGTCTTTCAAGCCATCCGAATCCATTAATTTCTTCATTTCTCCATAACTTTTATCAATACTAAAAAATGTATATACTGACTGTAGTACTGAAATCACGCTCCCAATTATGGTTAAAATAGATAGTGTATTTAACACAGAAGATGGTTTTGTTGGTACTTCAAAAGGTGAATTTAAATCGTTCATATTGTTTACTTTTTACTTTAAAAAATTAATTTTTACTTTTTACTTTTCTAACCCATCTCAGGGACATCGCTTTCAATTATAAGCTTTCCAGCCGTTTTTGAAACAATCTCTTCAACCGAAACGCCTGGTGCTCTTTCCAATAATTTAAACCCGTTTTCAGTTACTTCCAAAACGGCTAAATCTGTTACAATTTTCTTTACACATTTAATACCTGTTAGCGGCAAGCTACATTTTGGCAATAATTTACTTTCTCCCTTTGGGTTTGTATGCATCATGGCTACAATGATGTTTTTTGCACTCGCTACCAAGTCCATCGCCCCTCCCATTCCTTTTACCATTTTACCTGGGATTTTCCAATTGGCAATATCTCCTTCTTCGCTAACTTCCATTGCACCTAAAACGGTAAGGTCAACTTTACCAGAACGTATCATACCAAAGCTCATCGCACTATCAAAAAATGCAGACCCTGGTAAAGTAGTAATGGTTTGTTTACCTGCGTTAATTAAATCGGCATCCGCTTTGCCTTTTTCTGGAAATGGGCCCATGCCCAAAAGTCCATTTTCACTTTGTAATACCACTTGCACACCTTCAGGAATATAATTGGCAACCATAGTTGGAATGCCAATTCCTAAATTAACATAATAACCATTTTTTAACTCCTTGGCTATTCGTGCTGCAATTTGATATTTATCTAATGCCATATAAATTAGTTTTTACTGCTTTAATATATTTTAAATAAAATTATTTTAAGCAGATTCCCTTTCGGTTAGTTGTTCAATTCTTTTTTCGTAATGCTTTCCTTCAAAAATGCGATGCACATAAATTCCTGGTGTATGAATTTGATTGGGATTCAATTCACCAGCAGGCACCAATTCTTCTACTTCAGCTATGGTGATTTTACCAGCCATCGCCATTAATGGGTTGAAGTTGCGCGCCGTGTCTTTAAATATTAGATTTCCCATGGTATCCCCTTTCCACGCTTTTACCAAAGCAAAATCTGCATCAAATGCCATTTCAAGCAAATAATCTTTGCCGTTAAAATTTCTAATTTCTTTACCTACTGCAATTTCTGTTCCCACACCGGCAGGCGTATACACGGCAGGCATTCCATATCCAGCTGCCATACAACGTGTTGCCAACGTTCCTTGTGGTATCAATTCTACTTCTAACTCGCCCGATAACATTTGTCTTTCAAATTCTGCGTTTTCGCCAACATAAGATGACACCATTTTTTTTACC
>CALQKL020000245.1 GCA_943331145.2 Chitinophaga pinensis | reverse complement strand
GAGTTTGGCGTTGCAGCAAGTGCACTGAAACACACGATTCCAGGAGATTTAAACCACGCTACATTAGCAGAAGTGAAAGACTTAGTCAAAGGCGATGGCTCTGGAAGAGTACAACGTTAATATAGAAGTAAACTAATAAAAAAAGGAAGCCTATAAAGCTTCCTTTTTTTATTAGTTGATTGTTGGTTTATTAAAGAACCAATTCCTTTGCAGGTTGAATAATTTTATTCCAGCTAAAATAATCTGCTGCATTATTAAAACAGATATCCTGAATTACTTTACCTGTCCATGCAATATCATTTGGCAATTCACCATTTTCAATTTCTTCGCCAAAAAGATTGCATAATATTCTGCGGAAATATTCATGACGAGGATAAGAAAGAAAACTTCTGCTATCTGTAAGCATTCCTACAAAGCGACTCAATAAGCCCATATTGCTTAATGCATTCAATTGCTTAGTCATTCCATCTTTCTGATCAAGGAACCACCAACCACTACCCCATTGTACTTTCCCAGCCACAGAACCATCATTAAAATTACCAATCATGGTTGCCATCAATTCATTGTCGGCAGGATTGAGATTGTAAATAATCGTTTTTGTAAGCTTATTGTTGGTATCTAATTTATTTAAAAATTTAGCCAATGCTCTAGCTTGAGAAAAATCTCCAATGCTGTCCCATCCAGTATCTGGACCTAACAATTTCATCATTCTAGAATTATTGTTGCGAATAGCTCCAAGGTGATATTGTTGAATCCATCCTTTTTCCCAATCCCACTCTGCTAAAATAACCAGCATTGCAGATTTGAATTTTTTATTCTCAGTTAATGTAAGTTGATTGCCAGATCTGATTTTATTGAAGTACAATTTGATCTCTTCTTCTGTATAATCTTCTGCATAAATTTCTTCCAAGCCATGATCACTAACGGTACAATTATTTGCAGCAAAATAATCGTGGCGTAATTTTAATGCTTTCAAATAATCATCAAAACTAGAAATAGAAACATCAGCAGCTATTTCCAATTGAGATAAATATTGATTGAATGAAATGGCATCATCCACATTCATTGCTTTATCTGGACGAAAAGCAGGGAACACATGAAATGGGGTATTGTTTTTTTCTAATGCCATTTTTTGGTGGTGACAAAGATTATCAACTGGATCATCCGTTGTGCAAATTACTTTAACATTCATTTTGCTAAGAAGCCCTTTCACACTGTATTCTGGCGTTTGTAGCAATTCATTACATGTGCTATAAATTTGTTTTGCACTATCGCCATTTAGTATTTCATGTATGTTGAAATAACGCTGTAATTCCAAGTGCGTCCAATGATACAATGGATTCCTTAAGGTATAAGGAACCGTTTTTGCCCATTGTTCAAATTTCGCATAGTCATCTGCGTCACCTGTACAAAAGCGTTCGTTTACGCCATTGGTTCGCATTGCTCTCCATTTGTAATGATCTCCATATAACCATACTTGCGATAAGTTTTCAAAATTGATATCATTAGCCATTTGTTCAGGAATCAAATGGTTGTGGTAATCAATAATCGGCATTGACTTAGCGTAATCGTGATAAAGCAATTCTGCCGTTTTATTTTTCAGCAGAAAGTTTTCATCTAAAAATTTTTTCATTTTTTGGTTTTTATTAAATTATTTTTTTAAAGAGATACGCCTCTTTTCCAAGGGATAAAATCATCCTGATTCAATCGAACCGAGTGTGGAATTACTTCACCACTAGCCGCTTTAATGCAATATTCAAGAATTGATTTTCCCATTTCTGGAATTGATTTTTCTCCTGCTATAATTGGCCCACAATCAATATCAATAATATCATTCATGCGCTTGGTTAAATTGCTGTTAGAAGAAACTTTGATTGTAGGACAAATTGGGTTTCCTGTTGGTGTACCCAATCCGGTTGTAAACAATATCAAAGTTGCGCCACTGGCAGTTTTTCCGGTTGTTGCTTCAACATCATTTCCAGGCGTACAAACCAAATTCAAACCTGGTTTTGTAACTTGTTCTGTGTAATCTAAAACGTCTACAATTGGCGCTGTACCGCCTTTTTTTGCAGCTCCTGCACTCTTCATTGCATCTGTGATTAATCCATCTCTAATGTTACCTGGCGATGGATTCATGTGAAATCCTGATCCGGCAGCAACTACTTGTTTTTCATAGCTTTTCATCAAATCTGTAAACTTCTGAGCAGCTGATTCCTCTTTACATCTATCCACCAACTCCTGCTCTACACCACATAATTCTGGAAATTCTGCTAATATTATTTTACCCCCTAATGCTACAACCAAATCACTGCAATACCCAACTGCTGGGTTTGCACTAATGCCACTAAAACCATCACTGCCACCACATTTTACACCGATGGTTAATTGGCTCAAAGGTGCAGGTGCTCTTTCTAATTTGTTGATTTCAATTAATCCTTGGAATGTCATTTTAATCGCATCTGAAATCAATTGCTCTTCGCTATCAGATTGCTGTTGGTTAAAGACATAAAGTGGTTTATTGAAATTGGGATTTATTTTATTTAAATCATCTAAAAAATCTTGGACTTGTAAATTCTGACATCCTAAGCTTAAAACCGTTACACCAGCTACGTTTGGATGATTTGCGTAAGCTGCTAATAACTTACTTAAGATAGCAGCATCTTGCCTAATGCCACCGCAACCTCCATCATGATTTAAAAATTTGATGCCATCTACATTCTTAAACAATCTATTGTTGATATTTGTTGCAGATGGAGAGAAATCAATAGTATCAATATTATCCCCTTTTTTATGCGCCTCAACCAATTGGTGTGTAAACTGCTTGTATTTACCTGTAACGGCATATCCCAATTCATTATGCAATGCTTCGCGAATAACATCTAGATTTCTATTTTCGCAAAAAACCATTGGCAAAAACAACCAATAATTTGCGGTACCTACACGACCATCTGCACGATGATAACCCATAAATGTGTGATCCTTAAATTCACTAACATCTGGAGCTGTCCATTGGTAATCAAAATTGCGCCAATGGTAAGCTGAAGTTGCATGTTTCACATTATTTACATTCATCCATTCACCGGCATATACTTGCTGCTGTGTTGTACCTACGACCACACCATACATATAGATTTGTGTTCCAGCAGGCATATCATTTTCGAAAAATTTATGCTTTGCAGATACATCATCTTTTAAATGATAATGCACATTATTAAATACAACGGTGTCATCTTTTTTCAAATCAACCAACGCAACAATTACATTGTCTGATGGATTAATTTTCAATACTTTTTGTACCATTTTTTAATTACTATTTTAAATCAGTTCTAGTTTATTTTTTTGAAAGCTATTTAATAACTCCATTATATCTGATGAAATAAGTTGGTTCAACTTATCTGTAACCACCATTTCAAAGCCAGCCAATTGAGTTAAATCTGTG
>CALQKL020000244.1 GCA_943331145.2 Chitinophaga pinensis | reverse complement strand
CTGATCAGCGATAGCCAATACCACACCGCCTTTCGCAGTTCCATCTAATTTTGTAATTGCCAATGCCGTTACTTCGGTTGCTGCAGTAAAATGCTTAGCCTGCTCCAACGCATTTTGCCCGGTGCTTCCATCCAATACCAACATTACCTCGTGCGGCGCTTCTGGTATCACTTTTTGTATTACTCGTTTAATTTTACTAAGCTCATCCATTAAGTGGATTTTATTATGTAACCTTCCAGCTGTGTCAATGATTATTACATCTGAATTACGGGCAACGCCACTTATTATTGTATCATACGCCACAGATGCAGGATCACTGCCCATTTCTTTCTTCACAATTGGAACATTGGTTCTTTCACTCCAAATGGTCAATTGATCTACGGCCGCAGCCCTAAACGTATCCGCTGCACCAAGCAATACTTGTTTACCTGCTTTGCTGAAATTATGTGCCAACTTTCCTATCGTTGTCGTTTTGCCTACTCCATTTACACCAACAACCAATATCACGTGTGGCTTATGACCAGAAGGTAATTCATAATTTTGATAACTTTCATCCACCGAAGCGTTCACCAATAAATTTTGAATTTCCTCTTTAATGATTTTATTCAACTCAGAGGTACTCATATACTTATCCTTTGCTATTCTCGCTTCTAACTGCTCAATAATCTTTACCGTTGTTGCAATACCAACATCAGCACTCACCAAAGCATTTTCTACTTCATCCAACACCTCCGTATCAACTGTACTTTTTCCTACAATTGCTTTTGCGATTTTTCCGAAGAATCCTTCTCTGGTTTTTTGCAAACCCTGGTCAAGTGTCTCTTTTTGTTCTTTTTTCCCAAAAAGCTTATCAAATAATCCCATCTTTTTTAATTTATTTGCAAATTATACCATTTATAATTACTTTTTATTTCTATTTTTTCTAGTATAATGCCGATATGACTACTTTTTGTAACAATTTCATTTGACTAAAAACTACGATTGGCACAAAAAATAAAAGCCGTTCCATAAATAGAACAGCTTCAATATTATTAAAAAATTAAACTTGAGATTATTGTCCCAAATAATCTTTGATCTTGTCTTTATGAATCATCGCCTCTTTAAAAGTGTAGGCACCTGATTTAGGACTACGTAATGTACGTATTACTTTTGTCCAGTTTTTCGCGTCTGCTGCTGCTTTCTGGTCTTTTGTTTTTATCGCGGTTTTAGCTGCTTTTGCCATTGCTATTTATTTTTTAAGTATAGGAGAACATTCTCCATTACTTTGTTAATGAACTATTTAATTTCTTTGTGTACAGTTACTTTTTTAAGAATTGGATTGTACTTTTTCAATTCCATACGCTCTGGCGTATTTTTTTTGTTCTTTTTAGTGATGTAACGACTAGTGCCGGGCTGACCACTTGTTTTATGCTCAGTACATTCTAAAATTACTTGTACTCTATTGCCTTTCTTTGCCATTGTATTGCTTTTTTAAATAGAATTAAATTTTACTTCCTGCAGCGCGCAATTCTTTTACAACGCTGTACAATCCATTTTTATTGATTGTTCTGATTGCTTCTGAAGACAACTTCAATGTTACCCATTTATCTTCTTCAGCTAAAAAATAACGCTTGGTTTGTAAATTTGGTAAAAACCTACGTTTTGTTTTAATATTTGAATGCGATACCTTATTACCTGTAATTGGTCGCTTTCCTGTTAATTGACATACTCTAGCCATATTCCTTAATTTTGGACGGCAAAGGTAATGATTAAACTCAATTAATTCGAAATATTTTAAAGTATTTTTTTTGTTTTTCGTTTTTTTTATTCCGAAGCACTACATTTTCACTTAAAATAGCACCGTTTTACTGCTTTGATACTGCTTTTTCGTTGCTATTTTTCTCTCTTCGCATTTGTATAAACACCGCCAAGAAAATCAATCCAATACCCAAATAAAAATATTCGTTGAACATTTGATGTTCTTTTAAAATGGCAAATGCAAAGATTACGCCATAAACCGGTTCTAAATTATACATCAAATTACTTGTAAATGCAGATATTTTCTTCAGCGCATTTAACTGCAAATTGAATGTAAGTACAGTGCAAAATCCAGCTAATACAACCAACCAAAAAGCATCTGCCATATTGGGCACATAATACACTGGCTCATACTTCATAAAATAAAATGGCAATACCGCCGAAAGTAAAATAACCCCACCCAATAATTCATAAAAAGTTAAGGTTTGAGCTTGATGCTTTTGCAATAATTGCTTGTTGAAGATTGGAAATAACGCACTTCCTATTGCAGAGATTATTCCAAATATAATACCCACTTTAAAATGTTGATGAAAGCCAAATATGATTAAAATGCCTAGAACAGAAATTAACCCCAAAAACAAATTCATAATATCGAAACGCTTTTTTAATATCAAAGGCTCAAATATGGCAGAAAAAAAACCTGAAGCCGAAATACAAACTACCCCAACAGATGCATTTGCATATTTAATACTTCCGTAAAAAGTAAGCCAATGTATAGCAAGGATTAGCCCTACCCCTGTAATTTTAAAAAAATCAATCCATGAAATTTTAGACATTTTACCCTGAAACATCATGATTAATCCAAGTATCATTACGGACAAAAGCATTCTATAAAGTACCAACAATCCTTCATTCAATTCTATCAACTTGCCAAGGATTGCCGTAAACCCTGCAAGAAAAACAGCGATATGAAGTTGTAAAAATGCTTTTTTCATTTAATCAATTATAAAAATTAGTCGCCAAAGGTATGTTTCTAACTCGATTTTCAACACCCAAAAACCTATTTCAATTTTTACCAATAAGGATTATTATTTTTGCAGCATGAATATTGTACAATTAATTAGAGAAGCGGTTGCTGATTCCATAAAAAATTTATATCCCGAGTCTGAAAGCAACCTTGATTTTCAAATCAATCAAACCAAACCAGAATTTGAAGGCGATTATACAATTGTGCTTTTTTCTTTGGTGAAAGCCCTTAAAAAATCGCCCGAAATGATTGGGCAAGAGATTGGCGATTCGCTCATTCAAAAAAATCCAGCGCTTTTTGAAGCATTTAATATTATAAAAGGATTTTTAAATTTAACGATAACAGACGCTTATTGGAAATCTTTACTTTATAAAAACCATAACGACATTTGCTTTGGCAAACATGCCATGAATGGCAAAAAAGTGATGGTGGAATATTCATCTCCAAACACGAACAAACCTTTACACCTTGGACATCTTAGAAATAATTTTCTAGGATGGAGCGTTGCAGAAATATTAAAAGCAAGTGGCTATGATGTGCTTAAAAGCTGCATTGTAAACGACAGAGGTATCCACATTTGCAAAAGTATGATTGCTTGGCAACTTTATGCTGATGGTGCCACTCCTGATTCTACCCATAAAAAAGGGGATCATTTTGTAGGCGATTATTATGTAAAATTTAATGATG
>CALQKL020000243.1 GCA_943331145.2 Chitinophaga pinensis | reverse complement strand
GTAACATCAGGATTTAAAACAGATGCCGCTGATAATGATGTGGCATTTAAAGGAACTGTAGGACAAAGAACTTATGTGAAATTTTTTATTGGAACAGGCGCAACAGGAACAAGTGGTGGAATTTTACAATCAGGTGCTGCAGGAAATTATGCCGTTCGATTTAGAGTAAAAGCGGATGAAATACCAGGTTCGGTAATCAACACCGCTAGAATTTATGGCAATTCGGCTCAAGGCGATTTGTTTACCGATGATGGCACCGCTGTAATTGGAGAAGAAGGCGCACCAATGCCTGTAAACATGACAAGTTTTATAGCTTCATTAATCGACAAGCAAAACTGTTTATTAAAATGGAATACCGAATCTGAAACAGACAATGCATATTTTGAAATACAAAGAAGCAATGATGGTGTTCATTTTGAATACAGAGGTAAGGTTGAAGGAAATGGCACAACATCACTTGCAAAACGCTATGAATACAAAGATGAAATCAATGGTTTGATGAATGTGATTTATTACAGATTAAAAATCATTGACAAAGACGGCAAATATACTTTTTCAAAAATTATCGCATTAAAAATAAACAGTACAAATACAAACGAACAGTTTAACGTTTATCCAAACCCTTTTTATTCAGATATAAAAATCGAATTATTGGTTGCAAGAAAAGAAACAGGAATCATTCGTTTCATTTCTTTCGAAGGAAAAGAGGTTTTGAGAAGAAATATTGAAGTAGAAAAAGGAAATAATATTATTGTTTTAAAAGACTTGAATTATTTGCCAAGAGGAAATTACATTTTAGAAGTATCAACACCTTCTACCAAAATGATCAGAAAAATTATTAAATAAAGTTTTTTAAAAACGCATTTTTCCTTGAAAAACTAATCCATCCTATTCTTAATATAAAAGGCTGCCAAATGGTGGCCTTTTTTATTTTATATTGATTTACTTTTATTAAAAAATTAGCTCAATGCAATTCTATCACATAAAAAAAATCGGTTTAGTTTGGGTATTTAGTTTTATCCATTTAATCACGATTGCTCAATTTTCGGAGCAGGATACCTTAAGGGGATCAATTGGCATTGGTCGACAATATTGGGAGGTTATACATTACGACATAACCGTCACACCAAACATTGAAACCAAAACAATATCTGGCAAAAACATTATAACGCTGATAGATAGTGGCATCCATTTCATTCAAATTGATTTGCAACAACCTATGGAATTGGATAGTGTTTTTTTTGATGAACAACCTTGTACATTTAAAAGAAATGGAAATGTATTTTGGGTAGAAATTGGTGTGCATAAAAAATCAAAAGACAACATTAAGAAATTGACTTGTTATTTTCATGGCAAGCCAAAAGAAGCTATAAATCCACCATGGGATGGCGGTTGGATTTGGAAAAAAGATGCATTAAATAATCCGTTTGTCAGTGTTGCTTGCCAAGGATTAGGCGCCAGTGTGTGGTATCCTTGTAAAGATGTGCAATCAGATGAACCTGAAAATGGATGCAACCTCACCATCATTGTTCCGGATAGTTTAGTAGGCGTTGGCAATGGAAGATTGATTGAACAAAAAAAACTAAACAACCATTTAATTTCATTTACTTGGCAAGTAAAAAGTCCGATTAATAATTACAACATTGTGCCTTATATTGGGAAATACAAACATTTTTCGGAAGTATATAAAGGTTTAAAAGGCCCTTTGAATATGGATTATTGGGTATTGGAAAAGCACATCGATAAAGCAAAGCTTCAGTTTAAAGATGCCCCAAGAATGATGAAAGCATTTGAATTTTGGTTTGGGCCATACCCTTTTTATCAAGATGGTTATAAACTGGTTGAAGCACCACATTTAGGCATGGAACATCAAAGTGCTATCGCATATGGAAATGAATTTACCAATGGATATTTGGGCAGTGATTTATCAAGCACAGGTTGGGGTTTAAAATGGGATTTTATTATCGTACATGAAAGTGGACATGAATGGTTTGCCAACAACATCACTTCAAAAGATATTGCAGACATGTGGGTACATGAAAGTTTTACAAACTACAGTGAAACATTATTCACCGAATATTATTATGGCAAAAATGCAGCAAATACTTATGTACAAGGACTTAGAAACAGTATCGAAAACGACAAACCTATCATAGGAAAATATGGTGTAAACAATGAAGGGAGTGGCGATATGTATAATAAAGGCGGAAATATGATACATACCATCCGTCAGATCATCAATAATGATGAAAAATTCAGGAAAATATTAATTGGGATGAATAAAGCTTTTTACCACAAAACAGTAACCTCAAAAGAAATAGAAAACTACATCAGTAAAAACGCTGGCATTGATTTTTCAAAAATATTTGATCAATATTTAAGAACAATAGAGATTCCAGTTTTAGAATATTATTTCGATTCGAATCAATTGCATTACCGATTCAGTCATACCCTATCCAATTTCAAAATGCCTATAAAATATAAACTTGATGCGAAATCAAAATTCAAATGGCTAACGATCTCAAATGAGTGGAAACATATTAAGGTAGAAAATGTATCCGCATATAATTTTATTGTAGACCCTAATTTTTATATTAATGTAAAAGAGGTGCCTGCATTCCATTTTTAATTTTTCTCTTTTGAATTTACAAATGCAAATAGTAAGCTTTTAGCAAGTGTAAAAATTCAGGAGAATACTTGTTTCGTTCTTCATAAATATTAATTTCATTTTCTTGAGGTATCGCATTTTTTTTTGAAAATAAAATCATCGTGCGAAAATATTTATGGGAAGTAGATTGTTTCACGAGTGTTTGAGCTACAATTGAAAATGAAAAATCTTTTAACAAATCTTGAATATGTTTTTTTCGGTGAAAAGGCAATAACAATGCAGCAAACCCTGAATCAGAAAGATTTTTATCAATAAAGGAAATCAAAGTTTCCAAAGACAACCCACTATCATGTTTGGCAAGATTCTTAGATGAGTCGTTCGATTTTAAATCGTTTTCATAAAATGGCGGATTAGAAAAAATGAAATCATATTTCTCTTTTGGAATAAAATCTTGCAGTGAGGTGTGCTGAATATCTATTTGAGTTTTCCAATTGGTAGATTCAATATTTTGTTTCGCTTGATTAAAAGCCGAAACATCAATTTCAATAGCATCAATTTCGAATGCATGATTTTGCGTCAACATTAAACTCAACAATCCCGTTCCAGCACCAACATCCAAAGCATTAAAAATATTCGGTTTCGTATTGGTTATCCAATCATTCATCCACGCGCCAAACAAGCAAGAGTCGGTGCATACTTTCATGGCACACTGATCTTGGTGAATGGTAAATTGCTTGAATTGGAAAAAGGAGTTGGACAAGTTTGTTTGATGTTTGGTGTTTGTGGTTTGTTGTTTGTTGTTTGGTGTTTGGTGTTTGGTGTTTGGTGTTTGGTGTTTGGTGTTT
>CALQKL020000242.1 GCA_943331145.2 Chitinophaga pinensis | reverse complement strand
TCAGTGATTTACCACAATTAATTGTCAGCGGACAAAACCCAACTTGCCAAAATGAATGCGATGGTTCCATACAAATAAATGTAACGGGTGGAACTGCACCATACTTTTATAATTTATCAGCTAACACTCCACCTGTAAATATCAGCTGGAGTGGAACTGGCGATACAACCATTAATAATTTATGCGAAGGAAATTATGATGTTACTGTAACAGACAGCATTGGTTGCACGACCAATAGAATGGCTTATGAAATAACAGAAAAAAATACAGCATGTATAAAAATAATCAGCATATTAGCTGATGCCTTTTCAGAAAAAGAATCTGATGAAGAAATCCTGTTTTTAAAAACTGGCAACAAAAAAATTAAAGCAAATAACATCAAAGTAAAATGGCCTACTGGAGAGAAATGGCAAGGCTTCTGCGACAATGTAGAGTATGTAAAAAATGCTAACCGTAAAATCATTGCAGGCGGAGAATTAATCCCCGTTGAATCAAATCAATTTATTCCTGAAAATTCAAATCTTATCATCGTCAGTAGCAACAAGCTTTTAAACAATGCCATAGATCTGTCAAAGATTGCAGAACAAGTTTATATTTTATTTCAATGCAGTTATGAAGCAAACAAAACAGATTATTTGAATGATAATATAAATGAAAACAAAGAAGTGGAATTGGAAATCAGTGTTGGTGAGGATTGTGTGGAGAAGGTGAAGTATAATCCTTCGAGGTTAAGGAAGAATGATAGGTAGAAAGTGTTTTTTAAGAGAAGAAAAAAGTCAGAACCCAATAATCGCTCTCGCGCTCATTTTCGCTCTGACTTTCATTACCTGCATCTAATTCTATTTTGAAAAACTAATCCTTTTAAAAAATCTCAATAATTATTTCAACATATACTTTTGATGTTTTATCAATTTACCTGAAACTCAATTGTATCAATAGTTTCACCTGCCAAATTACATTTCAATATGTATGTTCCAGCCGACAGATTATATGGCAACTTCATCGTCAAAACTTGACCCTCAGAAGTCAATGCAATCAACTCCGACTTGATAAGTTGGCCTGAAGTTGAATATATGTCCATTTGATACGATCCAACGGCATGTCCTTTGAAAGTCAAACAAACTTTGCGATTAACGACTGGATTAGGATAAATTAAAATTTCAGGTTTTACTGAGTTGAAGCCCACTTTAACAATATTACTATATGTTGATGAGCCATCTAAATCAACTGCTTTTATTCGATAGTATAAATTGCTGTTATTAGCCGTATTGTCTTCAAAATGATAGGTATTAGTTGTTGCATTATTGAAGGGTTGAACCGAATTGGATACGGATTCAAATACACGCCCATCATTGCCACGCTGTACTTCAAAATGATTCAATGCAGATTCATTTTCAGTTTTCCAGTCAACCAATACCTTTTGTTCATTTTTTCTAATGGCTTTTATTTCTGTAAATTGAAGCGGCAAAACTATTGATGGTTCCATTACAATCATGAATCGATTAGAAGAAGCCGAAGTCGTATTACTCAACACACTGAAATCATAATGTGTGGTATCCGCAAACGACAGCATGGTTCTGGTTTGTAAGTGTTGATCAATAATGTATGGAACTAGTGCATTTGACTCCATTTGATAAGGCTTGAAATTAAACCTATAATTACCCGTTCTCAATCCCTTTGTTGAATAGAAGATGGTATCAGTCAATTGAATGGATTGACGTGCTTCAATTGCAAATGATTTGCCATCTCTCGTTAGTGAGAAATTTTCTGCAGAGTTCGATAATTTAGGTGCATCATCAGCATTGTAATCATTTGAATAAGCTGAACTTGTTACTAAGAAATTACCATCTGCCAATTTATATTCTCCATTCAACAATACATATAATCCAGATTCAAACAATTGTTTTTCGGTGCTGTCTATTGAAGGTGAGTTATTTTCCCTATTAACCAATACACTTCCACTCGTTTTTGCATTTTCATTAAAACTCACCAAACCGCCAGAACCAGTGGCATGCATGAAGAAAGCCTGACCTGATTGAATTTTCGGAGCTACAACTGAAGTAGGATAATTGCTCGTTCCTCCAGGAACAGGTATCCAGTTGTTTACTGCACTAATTGTCTGATAACCACCATTACCATATGTGCCAGTTAATCTAGGATCCCAAACATAATAAGCATTGTCGATTGAATTCCCTCTGTCAAAAACCACACCAGTTGTGTTTGTAAAATCAATGGCAGAAGGATAAGGATTACCTATAGACTGATAACCTCCTGCAGCAATTAGAATACCAGCAGGTGCATCTGCGCCAAGTGCATGAATCGTACCTCTTGAACGCAAAGTTGTAGGCTCAGGCAATTGTGATATAGTTGTAACGTTTCTGTTGCCTCGAATAAAAACCATGAATCCCTTTCTATTTTGTATCGGGTAATTATTGGTACTTGGTATGCCTGTGAAAACATTTGTTGCGGTGTCGTAAGTTTTCATTGAAGATGATGTAGATCTGACATCAAAACCAAGGGAAAGCGCATCTTGTAAATCACTTGTAATTTGTGTACCATAACCAGGGATTGGATTTTGGTTTGGCAAAGTTGCGTTCTCCTGCCATGATTGTTTTACAGTTTGTGTGCCACGTATAGGTGCGGTGATAAACTGCCATGATTTTCCATGTTGGCCGATTCCACTTCCGGTAGGAATGTATCTCTCCACAACAAATCTACCATTTCCATAAGTGAATCCTGCATTAGATCCAATTGCAGATACCGAGGCTGTGGCATTGGCATCTGATTTTAAGGTAATATCAAAATTTCCAAGTGCTAAAATTCCATTAGTTGGCTTTAGCTCCAAATTGACGTTGATTGAGTTGTCTAAACTTACACCCGCAGCATTGTTAATCTGTAGTGTATTCATACGAACAATGGTACCTTGTCCAGGAAAAGTTTGTATCGTTGTTCCGGTAAGACTTATGATGCCATTATTGGTTACAGATCCATTATTTATGAAATTACCATAAACAAATAATGTTGCATTACTATCTATTTTGAGTGTTGTGCCCGGATTTAAGGTAATGGTTGCACAATTAGCTATGCTACTGATAGTAGGGTAATTGGTCAATCCCGCATTTAATACTACATTTCTTGGTGCATTTGGTATCCCACCGCACCAATTGACCGGATCGTTCCAATTTGTGTTGATACCCAACCATGAAGAAACGTTTGCAGGAATACTGCCTGAAATGATGATTGACGCTGAATCAAAACAACCAATACTATTGCCAACTAAAACAGCATATGTTCCAGAATTACTTACGGTTATAGTAGATGTTGCACCCAAACCACTACCCCAGGTATATTGTGTTCCGCCAGATGCAGTAAGCACAATAGAAGGATTCGAACAACTGATTGTAGTTGATGGGTTGGCATTAATTGCGGCAATTGGAGATGCGTTAATGGTTATTC
>CALQKL020000241.1 GCA_943331145.2 Chitinophaga pinensis | reverse complement strand
GTTCGGTTCTCGTTACGCCGGAGGATGCACATCTGGTCATGCCATCAGCGGATTGTCTGATTTACAATGGCCGTCATTTGTTGCCGTTATTGGATTTTTTATTGGCGGTTTAGTAATGACACATTTTATTTTCCCTTTAATTTTTAAATAATGAAGCTATTAAAATTTCTTTTATTAGGTATCGTTTTTGGAATCGTAATGACCAAATCAGAAGCAGTTTCTTGGTTTAGAATTCAAGAAATGTTTCGATTCCAATCTTTTCACATGTATGGTATAATAGGTACTGCTGTTGTAACAGGCGTTTTGGGTGTTGCTTTAATCAAAAGATTTAAAATGCGTGATTTTCATGGCAATCCAATTGTGTTTTATCCTAAGGAAAAATCATTTATTCGCTATATACTTGGTGGAATTATTTTTGGATTAGGTTGGGCACTTAGCGGATCTTGCCCTGGTCCGATGGTGGTTAATATCGGCTACGGATTTTTTGCAATGATCATTGTTTTTCTTTTTGCTATATTCGGGACGTTTATTTACGGCGTCATTAAAAACAAATTGCCGCATTAATTTTATTGATTTCATTATGGAGAATTCACAAAATAACGAACACAACAACGATCAATTGTTTGCTGTTATCAATAAATTGATACTGATTATAGTTGTTTTGATTATCGGTATTATTTCCATACCCATATTCATTTATTATAGCAACCAACCTGAAAAAGTAAATGATAATGTTTCATCTTCATCGGTTTCAACTCCTTCTAAAGAAATCGCTTATTGGACTGCACCTGATATTAATAACATCAAGGATTCAAAATTGAAAGCATCTGTTTCTTATGGTAAAGAATTGATTGCACATACATCAAAATATTTAGGCCCTAATGGCTCTGTCCTTAAAATGAGCAATGGTATGAATTGTCAAAATTGTCATTTAGATGCAGGCACGAAAGTTTGGGGCAATAATTATGGGTCAGTGGCTTCTTTATATCCAAAGTTTAGAGCCAGAAGTGGTGCCATTGAAAATATTTATAAGCGTGTAAATGATTGCTTTCAACGGAGTTTAAATGGCATCGCCTTAGATACAAATGGTAAAGAAATGCAGGCAATCAAAGCATACATTACTTTCATTGGTTCTAATGTTGAAAAAGGGAAAAAAGCAGAAGGTTCGGGTTTTAAAGATTTGACTTTTTTAGATCGTGCTGCCAATCCTGAAAACGGCAAATCCGTTTATGTGGCCAAATGCCAAAGTTGCCACCAAGATAATGGACAAGGCGTTTTTAATGCCGATAAATCAGAATATACATATCCCGCTTTATGGGGCGAACATAGTTTTAATGATGGCGCAGGATTGTATCGAATCAGCAATTTTGCAAAGTATGTAAAATACAATATGCCTCAAGGTGCCAATTATCAAAACCCGATGTTGAGCGACGAAGAAGCATGGGATGTAGCTGCATTTGTAGTTTCTAGAAATAGACCACACATCAATGTTCCAAAGGATTGGCCAGACATTTCGAAGAAACCAATTGATCATCCGTTTGGGCCTTATGCAGATTCATTTACGGCTACTCAACATAAATTTGGGCCTTTTAATCCAATAGCTGCAGCACAGAAAAAAAGTAAAAAGTAAAAATTCAAAAGTGAAAAAATATTTTTTAATAGCGTACATGATTTTACAATCGATGCCAATTTTTGCTCAACAACAGGAGCTTAAAATGGCAACAGTTATGCCTAAAGAAAACAATGGTACAAATGCAACCTCTTTATTGAATGCATTTAAATCTGGTACGGTAAGTGGACATTTCAGGTATTTTTTCATGAATACGGATAACCAAAATAATTTGACTGATTACTATGCAAATGCTGCTGGTGGAAGATTGAAATTTGAAACAGCAAAATTTTATGGATTTCAAATTGGAGTAAGTGGTTATTTTACCTTTAATTTGGGCTCATCCGATTTTAGTAAGCCCGATTCCACTACACAACAATTAAATAGATTCGAATCTTCATTGTTTGATATCGAACAAACAAGCAATAAAAATAATCTCGCCAAACTGCAAGAGCTTTATATTAAATACCAATTTAAAAAATCAAATATTGTATTGGGCAGACAACTTTTAAATACGCCATTTATAAATACCCAAGATGGAAGAATGATGCCAACAGGCGTTAGTGGCGCATGGTTAAACATAAATGATTTCAAAAAAATAAAATTGGAAGGCGGTTGGATAAATGGAATAACGCCAAGAGGAACAATTAATTTTTATAAAACCGCTGCTTCTTTTGGGGTTTATCCAACCGGCGTTAATATCGATGGTTCTAAATCCAATTATCACAACAATCTCAAAAACGATGGAGTTGCTTTAATTGGAATACATTATGCGTTAAACAATGAATTGAAATTCCAATTTTGGAACATGTTTGTTTCAAATATTTTTAATACAGAAATGGTTCAATTCGATTGGGAACATCATTTAAAAGACAGTTCAGTTTTTTTTACTGCAGTTCAGGGAATTCATCAAGTAGCGGTAAATGATGGAGGGAATGCAGATCCATCTAAAACATATTTCACAAAAGATCAGCAAACCTTTGCATTTGGTGGAAAAATGGGTTGGAGAAATAAAAAAATAGAGGCCAGCATCAATTACAATCGAATCACTTCTGATGGTAGGTATTTGATGCCAAGAGAGTGGGGGAAAGATCCTTTTTTTACTTTTATGTCTAGAGAAAGAAACGAAGGCTTAGGAAATGTAAATGCTTTTGTTGCCAAGTTAAATTACAACTTTCCTAAATCAAATTTTAAAACTTCTCTTTCTTATGGATATTATCACCTGCCAGATGTAAAAAACTACAAACTAAATAAATATGGGATGCCTTCTTATGCTCAAATAAACTTGGATCTTAGGTATTCTTTTTCTGGATTACTCAAAGGTTTTGAGACGCAATTGTTGGTAGTAGGTAAAATGAATCATGGCAATACATACCAAAACGACAAGTATGTATTTAATCGAGTAAATTTGGTTCAATGTAACTTCGTAATAAATTATAATTTTTAAATTCAAGCATGAGTCTGGAGAAACTACAACATCTTTTTGAACCTGCATTATTAAAAGAAATTGAACAGTTTGGAATCATTCAACATTTTAAGGAAGGTGATGTAATAATGGATTATGGGAAATACATTAGAATGATGCCGATAATATTAAGTGGCACCATTAAAGTGTTGAAAATGGATGAGCAGAATAAAGAAATTCTGTTGTATTATTTATCAAGCAATGAAAGTTGCTCTATGGCTTACAGTTGTTGCTTAGAAGCAAAAAAAAGTGAAGTAAAAGCCATTGCGGAGGAAGATTCGGTAATCATTGCTATTCCTCATGTAAAACTAGATGATTGGTTGTGTAGTTACCCAAGCTGGAAAAATTACATCATGCGAAGCTTTAACGAACGCTTTACCGAATTGCTGAAGTCAATTGAAAGCATTGCATTTCACAAATTAGATGAGCG
>CALQKL020000240.1 GCA_943331145.2 Chitinophaga pinensis | reverse complement strand
TATGCTTATTGCTTTTCCTTCTGATTTGTATTGAAGTGCTTTATCAATGGCTTCATCAATGTTTAGATATTTCTCATCGAGATATTTCGTTTCTAATCTTTTGTCGATGCGCCACTCCTCTACTTCTGCAACAAGCGCTACACCTTCATTCATAGTAATGGCCAAAGGTTGAGCACCACCCATTCCACCCAAACCTGCAGTAACATTTAGCGTTCCTTTTAATGAACCACCAAAATGTTTTGTAGCTGCTGAACCGTATGTTTCATATGTACCTTGTACAATTCCTTGGCTGCCAATATAGATCCAACTTCCCGCCGTCATTTGTCCGTACATCATCAACCCTTTTTTCTCCAACTCATCAAAATGTTTCCAATTTGCCCAATTGGGAACAAGTTGCGAATTGCTGATTAATACACGCGGAGAATCCTTATGTGTTTTTAAAATGGCAACTGGTTTACCACTTTGAATCATTAAGGTTTCATCTTCTTCTAAATCTTTAAGTCCTTTTATAATTAAATCAAGCGATTCAATATTACGCGCCGCTTTTCCTCTTCCACCATAAACAATCAATTCTTCGGGACGCTCGGCTACATTGGGATCTAGATTATTTAAAAGCATTCTTAAAGCCGCTTCTTGAACCCAACCTTTACAATTTAATGTCGTGCCCGTTGGCGTTTTGTATTTTTCGAAATCGTATTTTAATTCAGACATAAATTATGTTTTTAATTATTCAAATTATAAGTTCTTAAAAAATGCACCGCTTTTATCATATCATCGTGCATGATTCTATCGGCATCGTTAAATGAAATTTCCTTCCTAAAAGAAACAATGATTTTTTCCAATTGTTCGGAAGTTTTTAAAGGTCTTCTAAAATCAATCGCTTGAACAGCAGTAAGTAATTCAATGGCCAATACTTTTTCAACATTATCAATAACACGTTTACATTTAACCGCTCCATTTGCGCCCATGCTCACATGGTCTTCTTGATTAATGCTTGAAGGAATAGAATCTACACTGCTTGGCGTGCACAATTGTTTGTTTTCACTTACAATACCCGCTGCAGTATATTGCGGAATCATAAAGCCAGAATTCAATCCAGAATTTTTCACTAGAAACGGAGGTAAGTTTCTTAATCCACTTATTAATTGATAGGTTCTTCTTTCGCTGATATTGGCTAATTCGCTCATCGCAATCGATAAGAAATCAAGAGTTAATGCCAGCGGTTGTCCATGAAAATTTCCCCCACTTAAAATCAAATCTTCGTCCGGAAAAACATTTGGATTATCCGTAACTGAATTGATTTCTTTTATAAAAACTTGGCTTACATAATTGATTGTATCTAAAGTAGCGCCATGCACCTGTGGAATACATCTGAAAGAATACGGATCCTGAACCTGCGATTTTTGTTGAGCAACGATTTCGCTACCCTTCAATAAATCACGCATGGTTTCGGCAACTTTCAACTGTCCTTCATGCGCTCTAATTTCATGAATGTGTTTGTTAAATGGAGATATAACCCCATCAAAACCTTCGAAACTTATTGCAGCTATTACATTTGCCCATTGCATTAATTGATGTGCTTTAGCCAAACAATATGAACCATAACTGCTCATAAATTGTGTGCCATTGATAAGCGCCAATCCTTCTTTACTTTGTAGTTTAATAGGTTCCCAGGAGAATGATTTCATCACATCAGAAGTCCTACATTTTTTACCATCAACATACACTTCACCCAATCCAAGTAAGGGCAAACATAAATGACTTAAAGGCGCCAAATCTCCAGAAGCACCTAACGATCCTTGTGTATAAATTACAGGAAGTACATTATTGTTGTACATTTCAATCAAACGCTCAACCGTTTTGGTTTGTACGCCCGAATGTCCATAGCTCAACGATTTAATTTTAAGCGCAAGCATGATTTTCACGATTTCAGAAGGTACCTCATCGCCCATACCACAAGCATGCGATTTAATCAGATTTTCCTGTAAAATTTCAAGTTGATTATTGTCGATTTTTACATTTTGCAAAAAGCCAAAACCGGTATTTATGCCATAATGCAGCTCATCCGTCCCGGTCATTTTATCGTCAAGATATTTGCGGCATTTTGCAATTTTTGCAAAGGAATCTGCATTCAATTCCAATTTTGCACTATTGGAAGCAAGTTTTTCGATATCTGAAATCTGCTCTATCGGAGCGTCTATTTTAAAAATGGGATGGCTCATTAAAAAAGAAATTGGTTAATTATTTTACGAGGTCAAAAATAGTGAAAAAAGAGTTTGTTTGTGGTTTGTGGTTTGGTGTTTGTTGTTTATTGTTTATTGTTTATTGTTTGTTGAGATGTTTTAGAGGTTTCGTTCAAAAGGTTCAATATGTTCAATGCGTTCAAAAGGTTGGGCGTTTCGAAAAGCTAGAGCTGCATTTCCTTATTTCTTATTTTTAGTTTCTTATTCCTTATTTCCTTTGCGACTTTGTTCCCTTGCGAGCTTTGCGCGAAACAAAAAAAATGCCTAACAAGTTCAATGCGTTCAAAAGGTTGGGAATTTCGAAAAGCTGAAGCTGCATTTCCTTATTTCTTATTTTTAGTTTCTTATTCCTTATTTTCTTTGTGTCTTTGCTCCTTTGCGAGCTTTGCTCGAAACAAAAACTTTCAAGAGGTCGACAATCCCATTCCATCGAAAAATTTTTTGAATTTTGAATTTTCAATTTTTCCTTCTACATTTCCAAAATGAAAAAAACATTACTCCCCTTTTTATTTTGCTTATTAATTAAAATAACTATTGCTCAATCTGTTCAGCTCGTAAACAATGGCACCAAAACATCCATTCGTGGATTATCCGTTGTAAATGACAATACCGTTTGGGTGAGCGGAAGCGCTGGCACAGTTGGCAAAAGTATAGATGGAGGAACTACTTGGACGTTCATTACCGGTCCTGGTTTTGAAAAAAAAGAATTTAGAGACATCGAAGCATTTGACGACATGACGGCTGTAGTTATGAGCATTGATACACCGGCTTATATTTTAAGAACAATAGATGGCGGTAAAAAATGGGACGTGGTTTTTAAAGACACTACAACGGGAATGTTTTTGGATGCGATGGAATTCTGGAATGTACAAAGTGGCATCGTTATTGGCGATCCCATTAATGGCAAATTTTTTATAGCCCGAACTTTCGATGGCGGTAAAAATTGGCAGAAAATTCCCGAAGCAAACAAACCCATTGCTAATGTTGGCGAGGCATGTTTTGCAAGTAGTGGCACAAACATCAGAAGATTAAATAAACAAGAAGCAGTTTTTGTTTCGGGTGGTTTAACCTCCAGCATTTTTATCCGTGATAAAAAAATAAAACTTCCAATAATTCAGGGACAAGAATCAACAGGCGCTAATTCCATTGCAGTAAAAGATAAAAATACGTTTATGGTTGTGGGAGGTGATTTTAATTTGAAAGACAGCTCAACTCAAAATTTTGCTTTTACTTCTGATGCAGGCGCTAATTGGGTTTCATCTATTGAACCACCTCACG
>CALQKL020000239.1 GCA_943331145.2 Chitinophaga pinensis | reverse complement strand
CAGTGGAGAGTAGGGAATAATAAATAAGGAATAAGTAATAAGAAATAAGGAAGTGGAGTTTGTTCCAGCATTTTACAATTTCAATGCTTTGAGATTTTTCAAAGACCACGGTTTCAACCGTGGATGGAAAATGATACCAGATGCAAAAAAATCACACCGATTACAAACCGGCACCAATAAAAAAATATTAAAACCTCATCTCCTTTGATGATTGGTGAAAACACCAACATCCGCAGACGATAACCCCAACCTTTTGAACACATTGAACGTATTGAACCTTTTGAACCTCCTAAACCTCTTGTAAGGGTTGAAAATCTTCAACCCCTCCAACCTCATAACCCTCTCAAACCTCCAAAACCTCTTATATCTTTATCTCCTCCTCATTTGAATCAAAAAACGTAAACTCTGTAAGATGGTAGGTGCTTTTCGAAATAATTTTGATATTTTGTTTGTATTTCCAAATCCATTTTAATCTTCTAGAAAATAGGCCACTGGTGAGATATGAGTACATAATAGGATGTACGGCAATGGTTAATCCTTTATGCTTTTGGGTAATTAAATAATTTAAGTTCTTTGCAATCTCGTCTTCAAAAATCAAGGTAGATGAAATGGTGCCGGAACCGTTGCAACTGGGACAAACTTCACTGGTATTGATGTTCATCTCCGGTTTCATACGCTGTCTAGTGATTTGCATTAACCCGAATTTGGAAATGGGTAGAACTGCGTGTTTGGCTCTGTCGTTTCTCATCAATTCTTCCATTGAATCTGCCAAACGTTTTTTGTTTTCCATCAACTTCATGTCAATGAAATCAACAACAATAATGCCTCCCAAATCCCTGAGTCTTAATTGACGAGCGATTTCTTCAGCGGCTTCAAGATTGGTTTCCAATGCATTTTCTTCTTGATTATTGCTTACACTTTTATAACCACTATTTACATCAATTACATGTAGCGCTTCGGTATGTTCGATGATAAGATAAGCACCACTTGGCAAGTTTACTGTTTTACCAAACGAAGCTTTTACTTGTTTGGTAACGCCGTACGTATCAAAAATAGCATTCTCATTTGTATTCAACGAAATGATATCGAGTTTATCGGGAGCTATTCTTTGTAGATAAGTTTTCGTTTCAGCAAATAAGGCTTTGTCGTTTACCACAATTTTGTTGAAATCAGCACTAAGCAAATCTCTTAAAATGCTATTTGTTTTTCCTTGCTCACTTAAAATTCTTGATGGAGGTACAGCTTGACTTAGATTATGTTGAATGGTTTTCCAAGTGTTTTCCAAGCTGAGTAAATCTTCATGAAGTTCGGCAGTGCTTTTGCCTTCAGCAGCCGTACGCACAATTACTCCAATGTTTTTTGGCTTTACTGCTTCGATAATTTTTTGCAAACGTTTCCTTTCATCTGAAGAATGGATTTTTCTAGAGATGGCAACAATATCATTGAAAGGGGTAACTACAACAAATCTTCCTGGGAGTGAAATTTCGCAAGTTAATCGAGGTCCTTTAGCAGCAATGGGTTCTTTTAAAATTTGAACCAACACATTGGGCTTACCGGTAAGTACTTCATTGATTTTTCCTGTTTTAAGTATTTCTGGTTCTACTTTAAACTTCGAAAAATCAATAGGTTCACCTTTTTTTTGATTGACACATATGTTCGTAAATTTCAGAATAGAACGAACATAAGGACTAAGGTCTGTATAATGAAGAAATGCGTCTTTTTCAAAGCCTACATCAATAAAAGCTGCATTCAATCCCGGGATAAGTTTTTTTACTTTCCCCAGATAAATATCTCCAACCGCAAAGTTGGCATCTGCATTTTCACTGTGTAACTCTACTAATTTCTTATTTTCCAGCAAGGCAATTTCAACACCCTGCGGAATTACGTTAATGATTAATTCCTTGGTCAAAATTTTTTAATTTATGACAACCATGCATAACGGTACGAAAAAACAATTAACACAAATATTCATGTTAATGTAATAAAGTAGGTAGATATGTTTTTGACATACCTAAACAAAGAAAAAATCAATTGCATACAAGCACATTGAAGTGATTGTATGCAATACACAATTGGTCAAACTAAAATTGATTGTTTGAAATTATTTCTTCTTATGACGATTTTTTCTTAAACGTTTTTTACGCTTATGAGTAGCGATTTTATGACGTTTTCTTTTTTTACCACAAGGCATAACCGAGTCTTTTTTGTTTAAAAATATTATTTACAACGTTTGCTTTACTTAGTTTCAAGCAATTTAATTCTATTATCTACTTCTTTTGAGTATTCTGGGTTGTTTGCTAAACGCTTACTTACATTGTACCACTTAATTGCATCTGCCTTATTTCCTTGAGCTGCATAAGTATCGGCCAAAAAAGCGATGGCTTCTAAATTGTCTGGTTGTGCAATGATCACTTTTGTAAGTCTTGAAATGGCTTTATCATATTGACCTGAAACATAACCTCCAATACCCAGCACCAATTGTGCCCTCATATTGGTTGAATCACGTCTAACTACGCCCAACAATTCCTGAATTCCTTTCATGGTTTCTTGTGGATCGCCATTTCTACCTTTCCCAAATACATAAGAACTACCCAATCCAATTTTTAAATCTTCATTATTCGGATTTAAATTTATGGCCTCTTGAAAAAGCCGAATTGCTTCGTCTGATTCCCAGGCCAACATCGCTTCATCATGTTCATCCCGAAGCAGTGTTAAAAATTGTTGGGCAGCGAAGGTGAGGTTTTTTTCTGAATTATCCAACTTTGCGGCCTCACTATTATAAAAAGCATACAATTTAAAATTTTGAGCCGTGTCTTTCCAGAAATTTGCCGCAGTATTTAAACCAGCTATTTTTTGTGTTTTATCTGCTGTTTGTAGATATGTATTTTCAATATCAGTAATGCTTTTTGATAGTTCTGGAGATAGTTTTTGCTTTTCTTGCAGAATAAATTGCTGAACATCAAATTGTTTTGAAGCTTCAGGCTTCATCTGTTGAATTGGCTTAGTTTCGGTAGTGGTTTTACCAAAATAAAATAAAATCAAAACGAAAGCAAACGCAATTGCAGCTATAAAATATTGTTTTTTCAAAGTAAAACCGCGGATTTAAAATGCGGAGGGCAAATGTACATTAATCCTCATTATTATCCTTTACTTCTGGTGCTTCTTTAATGTTGGGAGAGGTTTTTACTTCATGTACGAATTCTTTTGCGGGCTTAAATGCAGGTATAAAATGCTCTGGAATATTTACAGAAACATTTTTCTTAATATTACGTCCAACTTTAGCAGCACGTTTTTTTATAATAAAACTTCCAAAACCTCGGATGTAAATGTTTTCGCCATGCGACAATGAGTTTTTTACTTCTCTCAACATCGTTTCAATCGTTACAAGTACATCCACTTTTGGAATGCCTGTTTTCTCAGAAATAACGTGTATTAAATCAGCTTTTCTCATATTAAAAATTAATTTATTAGTAAATTAAAAAATATTTCTCGAAAAACAAAATAATCGAGTGAATATCAATTTATTTACAACAAATTT
>CALQKL020000238.1 GCA_943331145.2 Chitinophaga pinensis | reverse complement strand
TTTCTATAGCAATGCCTTCAATTGCTTTGCCCATTTTGCCATATCCAATCAATGCAATTTTCAAAATAATGGATTTTTATTTTTAATAAAAGGATGACTTTATTTAATGTTTAAAACGATTCCAATCCCATTGGTTTTTGCTGCAGGAAAATAACCTGCTTTTATTTGCAAACTTAAATCATCAGAAACATCAAACGACTTAAGGTGTGCATCAACAGCGGCATCCATTACATTCAGTCCCCATGAAAGAATAAAAAATAGCACACTGTAATCTACATTTTGTCTCACCTGATTTCTAAATACACGGATTCTTTCTGGCTGATTTTTTACACTATAATAAGGCTGAATAATTTGATTGTCGTTGCTGGTATCACCATCTGCGGCTAGTGTATAAGCGGTTCTGGCTTCTTTGAATTGTCTTACATTTCTAATGAAAAAATAAGCACTTGTTCCTAATGCACCATATACCAACGGGACTTTCCATGCTTTCTTATTGGTAATTTGTCCCCAACCAGGTATTATGGCAGAACGTACAATTGGCTTTCTAATATTGGCTTTTAGCAAACTGTCTTTTGCCGAAATGGGTTTGGTTTGAAACTGCGCCATTATTGCATTTTCAGCAAGAAAGAAAAAAAATAAAATCCCCATTAATGATTTTATCCAATGCATTAACTAACGTTTATGTTTAACTTTTCAAGTAAGCTATTGAGCTCTTCAAGTGAATAGTACTCAAATAAAATACTGCCTGTTCCTTTATTGCTGTGGTTTAATTTTACCCTGGTGCCAAAAGTCGATGCAATATTGTCTTCAATCTTTTTGTATGCATCTGGTAATACTGCTTTTGCTTTTGGTTTGGAAATTTGTCCGGTATATAATTTTCTAACCAGTTCTTCTGTTTGTCTTACAGATAATCCTTTGTTTTTTATTTCAGAGAAAATAAATAATTGTTTGTCTGCTACATCAACATTTACAATTGCTCTGGCATGCCCCATGGATAATAAGCCATTTCTTACTGCCACTTGAATATCTGGAGGTAATTTTAAAAGCCGTAGATAATTGGTTACCGTACTTCTGTCTTTTCCCATTCTTTCGGCAAGTTGATCTTGCGTATAATCCAAATCATCCATTAATCTTTTGTAACTGATGGAGATCTCAATAGCATTTAAATTTTCGCGTTGAAGATTTTCCAACAAGGCCAATTCTAAAATATTGTGGTCATCAGATTGACGAACATAAACAGGAACTTCTTTTAGTCCTGCAATTTTAGAAGCTCTGTATCTTCTTTCGCCAGCGATTAGTCTGTATCTGCCGTTTCCTATGTCCGTAACCGTTAGTGGTTGAATAATTCCATGCATTTTAATAGAAGCAGCCAATTCGCTTAGTGCTTCTTCATCAAAATCTTTTCGAGGTTGATTGGGATTTACATCAATTTTATCCAAGCTAACATTACTGGTAGCTGTGTTTTTTTCTATGATTTCGGGTTTTAATTGCCCAGTTGCAGTTTTGAAATCTGCATCCATATTCTGCAGTAAACTTCTAATCCCTAATCCCAAGGCCTCTTTATTCTTTTTTTGCATGGTAATGATTTAAAAAATTATTATTTATTAAAGCAGTTATTCTTCTATAATTTTATCAGCCTGATTTATTTTCGTCATGTTGTTTTTTTGCAAAATTTCTTTTGCCAAATTCAAATAATTTACAGCACCCTTACTGTCTGAATCATAAAGTATTACGGGTTTGCCTACACTAGGCGCTTCGCTTAATTTTGAATTTCTATGAATGATGCTGCTAAATACCATTTCTTCAAAATGGCGTCTAACCTCGCTAACAACTTGGTTGCTTAGTCTTAATCGGCCATCATACATGGTCATCAAAATCCCTTCTATTTTTAATTCGGGATTTAATCTGTTTTGTACAATTTTAACGGTATTTAAAAGTTTGCCCAATCCTTCCAAGGCAAAGAATTCTGTTTGTACCGGTATTACCACGCTATCCGCAGCCGTCAACGCATTTACCGTAATTAATCCAAGTGATGGAGAACAATCAATTATCATGAAATCGTAGTCATCCGCCATTGGCTCTAAAATCTTTTTTAATACAGATTCGCGATTGGGATAATTTATCATTTCTATTTCGGCACCTACCAAATCAATATGAGATGGTAATAAATCTAAAAAAGGAATGCTTGTTTTTAAAATTGAAGCTTTGCCTTCTGCTTCATTTACCATACAGTCGTATAAACTCTTTGTAATGTTTTGAAGATCAAAACCAACGCCTGTTGTACTATTTGCCTGAGGGTCTGCATCAACCAATAAAGTTCTGTACTCCAAAATTGCTAAGCTTGCTGCCAAATTTATCGCAGTCGTTGTTTTACCAACGCCACCTTTTTGATTGGCTACCCCAATTATTCTTGCCATATTAAAATTTTCTATTGTTATTTACGCAAAAATCGGTTTTTTTTCCGTCTTCCGTTTATAAAGTTTTAAAGGTAGGTTAAACAACAATTTGAACATAATTTTGTTAATACACTTAATCAGATCTAAATAAAACTTTTCATATGATAACAATTGTTTCTGGAACAAACAGAATAGGAAGCAACACTCAAAAAGTAGCTAAAGCTTATTTGCAAATTTTAAAGGATCTACAAGTAGATTGTAAACTTTTATCGCTTGAAACACATACCGTACACACCAGAAACGCTGATTTTGAACACATTGAGAAAGAATTTCTCATTCCAGCTGAAAGGTTCATCTTTGTTTTTCCGGAATACAATGGCTCTTTTCCAGGGATTTTAAAATTGATGATTGACAATTCGGATGTAAATAAATGTTATCACAACAAAAAAGCATTGTTAACTGGGGTCGCATCTGGTCGTGCCGGTAATTTAAGGGGAATGGAACATTTAACGGGCTCATTAATGCACATGAAAATGACTGTTCATCCCAATCGACTTCCCATCAGTATGGTGGATAAATTAAATTATGTTGATGGCGTTTTATCAGATGAAAATACACTTGAAGCTATAAAAAGTCAAATTCAAGCATTTCTAACGTTTTAAGGTAAAGAAATTTTTTATGCGTTCACCACTAGGAATGTTGATTTTTTTCAGTTTTGTTTTATTATTGGATTTATATGTTTTTCAATCTGTAAAATATCTTTCAGCTGAAAATTCAGCGCGAAACAAAACCATTTTATCCTTTGTTTACTGGAGTTTAACAGTGTATTCAATTTTGAGTTTTTTGATGATTTTTACAGGGATACAGATTTTTCCTAAAGTGGTAAAAATTTATATATTCTCTATTGCAGTTGGATTGCTTATTGCAAAAATATGCGGCTCATTATTTTTTTTAGTAGATGATATAAGGCGGTTGATTCAATGGATGACCATGTCTTTGTTTGCTCAAAAAAGTCAACTTACAGCAGCGAATACAGATGCTGCAATTAATATTTCTCGTTCCGTTTTTTTAAGCTGGGTTGGCTTGGGTTTTGGTTCGGGTATTTTTGGGGTGTTGTTGTATGGTTTTGGAAATAAGTATCG
>CALQKL020000237.1 GCA_943331145.2 Chitinophaga pinensis | reverse complement strand
AGTAAGTTTATCCAAACGTTCTTCTCTTTGTGAGCCACCAACAATTTCACCAATGCCTGGCGCTAAAATATCCATTGCTGCTACCGTTTTTCCGTCATCATTCTGACGCATGTAAAACGCTTTTATGTCTTTTGGATAGTTGGTAAGGATTACTGGTTTTTTAAAATGTTTTTCCACCAAATATCTTTCGTGCTCACTTTGTAAATCAATTCCCCATTCATTAATTAAATATTGGAATTTCTTTTTCTTGTTGTGATTCGATTCACGTAAAATATCAATCGCTTCGGTGTATGTAATTCTTTCAAAATCATTGTTTACCACAAACTCCAACTTTTCTATCAAACCCATTTCACTTCTTTCATTTTGTGGTTTTGATTTTTCTTCTTCTTCCAATCTTTGTGCTAAAAATTCCAAATCTTCGCGATTATTGTCCATCGCATATTTGATAATGTATTTGATAAACTCTTCGGCAAGATTCATATTGTCTTCCAAATCGCTAAATGCCATTTCTGGTTCAATCATCCAAAACTCAGCAAGGTGACGAGTGGTGTTGCTGTTTTCTGCGCGGAAGGTTGGACCAAAAGTATATATGTCACTAAACGCCATCGCTGCCAATTCGCCTTCCAATTGTCCACTAACGGTTAAGTTTGTACTACGGCCAAAAAAATCATCTTTGAAATTGATAGATCCATCTTCATTTTTTGGAGCTGTTCCATCAAGTGGCAATGTAGTTACTTTAAACATTTCACCAGCACCTTCTGCATCGCTTGCTGTAATGATGGGTGTATGTAAATAAACGAAACTTTTTTTGTTGAAAAACTCATGAATCGCAAATGCCAGTGCGTGACGAACCCTGAATATAGCACCGAACGTGTTGGTGCGGAAACGTAGATGTGCAATCTCTCTCAAAAATTCCAAGCTGTGCTTTTTGGGTTGCAATGGAAACTTTTCGGCATCACTATCACCCAATATTTCTACACTGTTTGCAATTAATTCTACTTTTTGACCTTTACCCAATGAAGGAATAATTTCACCAACTGCTTTAATACAAGCGCCTGTGGTTATTCTTTTAATGGTTGTTTCATCCAAAGAACCCAATGCCACTACAACTTGTAAGTTATTATTGGTAGATCCATCATTTAAAGCTATAAATTGATTATTGCGAAACGTTCTTACCCAACCCATTACCGTGGTTTGATAATTTGTTTTATCTGAGGTTAATAGTTCTTTAATTCTACTGCGATTATTAAACATGTTTAAAATTTTTTCAAGCAAATATAAAAATCATTGATGATTATTAATCTTATTTTGATGATTGTCTTGAAAAGGATTTATTCACGGGTTTATTTTTCAAATAATTTAGAAAGTAATATCGCAATTCCAACCACAGCTGTTGTTGTAATTACACCTTCCCAAAAATCTTTCATTGGTTCGCTAGTTGATATTTCATTTAAAGAACTTATGGCTCGCATTACTTCTTCCATTTTTTGAAAGCGGTCATTAGGACTTAATGCTGTCATTTTGTTTACAATGTCATTGATTCGTTTATCTTTTATTTCACCCGTTAGTGTCCCTGTTAGTAATTCCCTATAAACTAAACCAAGCGAATAAATATCTGATCGGCTGTCAGAAACTCCATTTTCCCATTGCTCAGGAGAGCAATAAGATTTCGTGCCAAGTCCGACATTCGTTAGTACTATACTTTTTTTATGAATGAACTTTCCTAAACCCCAATCTGCAATTAACGGCTCTTTGCCATTGAACAATATATTTTCCGGTTTTATGCCCCGATGTATAATACCGAAATTATGAGCGTGATGCAACGCCTCTGCCAGATAGTAAATAATACCAGATCCGCCTTTTGAAGAAAATATTTTACCCTTACTAATTATATCCATCAGCTTTTCTCTCAAACTACCATCTTGATAATATGGCATTACATACCATGGATTGTTATTGTCTGTATTAAATTTTAAAACCTTGACGATATTATTATGAACAAGGTTTGCCATAATTTTTATCTCTCTTTTAAAGCGTTCATGGTGACTCTCATCCCAAGGATTAAGCATTTGCTTTACGGCATATTGTTCCCCTTCGGAAGTTTGATAAAGTGAAACAATCCCAAGGCCTCCTTTTCCTAATGTCCTTATACGATTCATTGTTTTATCTTTTTTTCTTTAGTTGTATTTTAAAAACACGCTTATTTTGATGATTGTCTTGAAAAGGATTTATTCGCTGGCTTATTGAATTTTCGATTGTTGTTTGGTCTTCCACCTTGTGGCTTTTTTGGCGCAGGTGCAAATTTGCCCTGTGGTTTAAACTCAACATGATACAAATGCGTACTGTTTACAGGAATGGGCTTACCAATCAATTTTTGAATGTCTTTTAAATATGGTACTTCTTCTTCTTCACAAAAAGAGAATGCAATACCACTCAATCCTGCTCTACCGGTACGACCTATACGATGTACATAAGTTTCAGGGATATTGGGCAATTCATAATTGATCACGTGTGTAAGTTCATCCACATCAATGCCTCTTGCTGCAATATCGGTAGCTACCAATACACGCGTGGTTCTGTCTTTAAAATTTGATAATGCACGTTGTCGAGCATTTTGTGATTTGTTGCCGTGAATGGCTTCGGCTTTGATGTTTATTTTAATCAAATCCTTTACCACTTTATCCGCGCCATGTTTGGTACGGGTAAATACAAGTGCAGATTTAATTTCTTTATCTTCTAAAATAAAATTCAACAACGATTTTTTATTCGCTTTATCTACATAAAATAAAGATTGTTGAATGGTATCGGCTGTTGAAGAAACCGGGGTAACTTCTACTTTTTCGGGATCAGTTAAAATAGCATTTGCAAGCGATTGGATTTCCATTGGCATGGTAGCCGAAAAGAAAAGTGTTTGTCTTTTTTGTGGAAGCTTTGTAATAACGCGTTTTACATCATGCACAAAACCCATATCCAGCATACGATCGGCTTCATCCAACACAAAAATTTCAATGTCTTTTAAATTAATAAATCCTTGATTCATTAAATCAAGTAATCTACCTGGCGTAGCTACTAAAATATCGGTACCGCGTTGTAATGCTTGAGTTTGTGGCACTTGACTCACCCCGCCAAAAATTACCAAAGGTTTCAATCGTAAATGACGACCATAAGCTTTGAAGCTCTCTTCGATTTGAATAGCCAGCTCGCGGGTTGGCGTTAAAATTAAAGCGCGAATGTTTTTTTCACCTGGTCTTTGTGCAAAAGGTTTGCTCAACAATTGTAGCATTGGAATTGCAAAAGCGGCTGTTTTACCGGTGCCAGTTTGCGCACAACCTAGTAAATCTTTTCCTTTTAAAATGGTTGGAATGGCTTTTTGCTGAATGGGTGTGGGAGACGTGTAGCCTTCCTCGTGGAGCGCATTTAAAATGGGCTCAATGATTTGTAGTTCTGTAAATAACAAAATTATAAGATTAAAAAATGAGTGCGGAAATGGAAATAACTTCCATCATCAAAAAAGGTTGCTGAATCAGCGATTATTGGGAAAATAAATCATCAATAAAACCGGCT